>JBKOUP010000413.1:0-6189 GCA_046723495.1 Acidobacteriota bacterium | reverse complement strand
CGGCCGGTATGGCCTGACTGTCTCGTACGACGGCCTGTCCCAGTCGACGCCACAGCCGCTGATCGTCGTACGCGGGGACGAAACGGCGGAGATTCGCGATTGGACGTTGCGGCGGCAGATCGAGAAGACGAAGACGAGGACCTGGGAGAATATTAAGCGCCTCCTCCTCGAGCGCACCGAAAACCTGCCGCACAATCCAGAACCATGGTTTGCGCTCGCCTCGGGGGCGGAACAATACGAGGACTACGAGACGACGAAGACCTATTACGAAAAGGCGATCGCGCTCACGCTCGAGTACGCCAGCGAGCGCGGCGACAAGGGCGCCGAAGAGACCGTGCGCCGCACCAGGCGTGTCCTCGAGCTTCTGCCGGCCTACTTTGCCGATCGCGAGCACCTGGTGATCTTCCGCGAGAACCTCATGGGGCCGGGGCCACCGACGATCGAGTTGCGCGAGCGAAAGCCGCTTCCACCTCGGACACCGGAAAAAAACTAGGTGAGTAGATGGGCACTGCTCGTGCCTGCGACCGGCGCCCTTGCGGCGCGAGCGGCGCACACCAAGGCCGGCAGGTGCCCAAAGCATTAGCGCCGGCCGCCTACGCTTGATCACACTGCGAACTGTAGTGAACTAATGTTCGGCATCGACGGGTTCATGCCCGACGATCTCGGGCATCCGACCAATTACACCGCGGGCGAGCTTGCCGCCATGAGGACACATTAATGAAACGCCTTCTTGTTCTCCTTTCTCTTTTCGCCTCGACCGCTGTCGCGGCGGACCCGATCTACCGCACCATCTCAGCCGGTGCGGACAACGACGCTGCGGTGTGGATTGACGGCAAGCTCGAACACGTCAATTTCGAACCCGCGGCCATCATCGTCGGCGTGCACCTCGAGACTTGGACGAGCAAAGCGAGTCATGCCTGGCCGGCCGACTGGGTGCATGAAGTGCGCTTTACGATCACAGATCAGGGCGCCACCCGGCCCCGCGAGGTCCGCGCCGAGCTTGTTGCGGCAGGAGGACGAGCAGATTCGCGTCGATCAGTATCTCGTCCAGCACGGTATCTCCGCCGAGTTTCGCCTCCCACCGCTGCCGCACGGCCGGTATGGCCTGACCGTGTCGTATGACGGCCTCTCCCAATCGACGCCGGGACCAATGATCGTCGTGCGCGGCGACGAGACACCCGAGATTCGCGATTGGACGCTACGGCGACAACTGGAGAAGACGAAAACCTCGGAGGAGGCCAAGCGTCTCGAAGTCGCGCGCGCCGAAACCCTGCCGCACAATCCCTCGCCATGGTTCGATCTCGCCAGCATCGCCGAGCAACACGAGGACTACGAGACGACGAAGGCCTACTACGAGAAGGCGATCGCGCTTACGATCGAGAACGGCCGCGAAGGTGCCGACGAAACGGTGCGCCGCACCAGGCGCATCCTCGAATTGCTCCCGGCCTACTTTGCCGATCGCGAGCACCTGGTAATCTTTCGCGGCAACCTCATCGGGCCGGGATCGCCGATCATCGAGTTGCGCGAGCGAAAGTCGCTCGCGCCGCGGGCGCCGGAAAAAAATAGGTGAGGAAGCGAGCACCGGCGACGCCCCACCGCCAGCTGCGCTACAGCTTCGCGCGCTGAGTGTCATCCAGAGCCGCGAAGACGGCGAAGGATCCCCTGCCGCCGCAGGGGATCCTTCGCTTTGCTCGGAATGACACCGTTACGAGCGCCCTCCGATCACCACTCCATCCACCGTCACGATCACCGCCGGCGTCGTCGTCACGCCGCGCACGGTGAAGACGTAGTCGCCGGTCTGGCGCGCGTCCACCGGCACCTCGCTGATCGATCCGAGCTCGCTGCGCAGGCGGGCGTGGATGACGCGCGCGTAGCCCGGTCCGAGGAAGTTGCCGAAGCTATCGACCGGAGTCACGGTCACGGTCCAGACGCCGGGCTGCACCTGCGTGGTCGTCACTGTCGTCTTCAGCGGATCGGCTTTCACGCCGAGGTTTTCTTCGAGGCGCTCCTCGCGATGGATGCGGCCGGTGAGGCGCGTGTCCCAGTCGAGCAGCGCTTCGAAGCCGTATGTGCCGGGGATCGTGGTCTGATCGAACGTCGCCGCGTAGAGGCCTTTCCCGACTTCCTTCAGCGGGAGGGTGACGACGTCCTGCAACGCGATCTGCGAGAGCAGCGACTGTCCTTTGAACGAGGCCAGCTTGGCGTCGAGCGGCGTCTGGATGTCGCCGGTGGGCGTGACGGTCGTGCCGGTCGGCACGCGGCGGTCGGTATCGTGCAGCACCGTGCCCAGGCCGGTGAGCTGGCGCTGCACGCGCACGCGGATCGCGCCGTCGGGAAGGCCGATCAGCGGCTTGCCGTCCCAGGCGACGAGCACGCGGATGCCGAGAGGGTCGCCGGTCACGGCGTGGAGGTTGTCGAGCGAGAACTGGTAGTCGAGATGCTTCTCCAGGAAGAAGGCGTTCAGCGTGTACGGGATCGGCACGATGTGCTGGTCGGGCGTGCGCTTCACGCGCACGTTCCAGACGCCGGGGATGGGATGATCGAATGCCTGCAAGGCGATCTGAGGCTGATGCTTGCTCGCTGTCGGCGCGGTCACGACGCTCGATCCGGGTTTGAAGACTTCGAGGTCGAGCACGTTCCGCAGCGGCGGCGCCCACTGCAGCGAGAAGACGACGCGCTGCGCGGAGCTGTCGACGAGGACGGGGTGCAGCGCGGTCGGGCCGGGCCCGGTGATCGTGTCGAGCTCGCGCGTGGCGATCGAGGCCGTGTTCCCTTTGAGCAATGCCACGAGGGTCATGCCGAAGACGTCGAACATCGTCGAGGAGTTAATGGCGATGTAGGAGACGCCCGAAGTCTCGAAGGCGACGTTGCGGAGCAGATCCTCATCGACCTGCGCGGGCGTGCCGAAGCCGATGGTCTGGATGGGGATGAAGCGCTTGCGCAGCTCCTGGTTCAGGCCGGCCACCGGCGTCAGGCCGAGAAAGCCGCTGCCGGTCGGCGTGATCAGCGGCGCCGTGTTCTGCATGCCGTCCGTGACGACGATCATGGAGAGGTCGCTCTTCGGATCGGCCTTCCACTGGCTCATGCCTTCGTTGATGCCGGCGCCGATCGACGTCGAGCTCCCCGGCGTCAGGGTGTTGGCCTTGTTGATGACGGTATCCCAGGCGTTGGCGCCGCCGCGCTGCAGGAAGAAGTTCGCCGGAGGATCGGCGCCGGCGAGCGTCTGCGAGGCGGCGGTGCTGTCGAAGAAGACGACGCCGATGCGGTCGTGCGACCACTCCGGCCCGCCGCCCGGAGGCGCGTCGAGCAGCTCCCACTGCGAGACGAAGCCCTGCACGGCGGACTTGAGGATGTCGGCCTTGACCGGGCCGGAGACGGCGCCCGGCGGGAGGTCAGCCATGCTGCCGGACTTGTCGAGGACGATGACGACGTCGAAGGTGTTGCGCCCCTTGAACGTGGCCGCCAGCGGCGGAGCGACGCCGTCGCCGACGATCTGCACGTTCGCGGGCGTGTCTCCGGTGTGCTTCGACACCTGCGAGCACTCGGCCAGCGGCGCGGCCACGATGTAGGAGGTGATGCGGTAGTCGGTGATGTCCTGCGCGCCGACGAAGCGCATCGGGATCTGCTTCTCGATGGCCCCGCCGCCGGCGCAGAAGTCGGCGCCGAAGTTCGAGAGTGGCTGGTAGATGATCTCGATCTCGTTGCCGTTGCCTGCATTGAAGGCGACGGAGTCGCCGTTGACCATCGCCGAGGTGTTGAGGTTCAGCGTGGTCGTGCCGTTGACGACGAGCTGTGAGCCGGCCGGGGCGGCGTTGAGTCCCATGACCAGGCGCACCTTCCCCGTTTCCTGGTTGGGGATGCCGCGCACGGGGATGTCGAGGAGCCAGCTTTCACTGGCAAACGCGGAGAGGGCAAAACCGAGACAGACGACAAGAGCCGCGAACATTCGTTTCATCTTCACTCCAAATTCTCCACTGTCCAGACGTCACCGCCACGCGGCGCGAACCGGTCGAACAACACCCAACGGCCGTCCGGCGACCACACGGGGTAATCGATGCGGGTATCTGGATCATCGAATTCATAAACCCTTTTCGGATTTCCGTCCGTGAGCGGGGACACAAAAAGGGCACGATGTCCGACGACGTCGATGATTCGGCTGCGGTCGGGCGAGAACGACATGTGCGCGCCGCCGGCCACCTCCGCGGTCGGCTCGGGATCGCCGCCGGCGGCGGGGACGATCATCGTCTTCGGGCTGGCGCGGTCGGGGGAGCGGAAGACGATCTTCGTGCCGTCGTCGCTCCAGCGGAGGAAGTGACCGATGACGCCCACCGTCGTCACCTGGCGCACGTCCGCGCCATCGGTGCTCATCATCCACACCTCGAGATTTCCGTCGCGATCGGACTGGAAGGCGATTTGACGTCCATCCGGGGAGAAGGATGGATTGATGTTGATCCCTTCGCCGTGCGTGAGGCGGGTGAGCGCTTCGCCGTCGAAGTCGTAGCGCCAGATGTCGGTGGCCCCGCCGCGGCCGGAGAAGAAGGCCAGCGACCGGCCGTCCGGCGACCAGTTCGGCTGGAAGTCGCCGCCGGGGCCGCGGGTGAGCTGGCGCACGCGGCCATCGGCGAGCGTGAGCAGCCAGAGGTTCATCTCCCCGCCGCGGTCGGAGTTGAAGGCGATGGAGGCGCCGTCGGGCGACCACGCCCCGCGGCTGTTCTCGCGCGTGCCGCCGACGACCTCCTCGGGGGCGCCGGTGGGCTCGCCCGTGGCCGGATCGACCGGCAGCCGCCAGATGTCGGCGTTCTGGTTGAGGATGGCGAAGACGAGGCGATCGCGGCGCCGCGGGGTGTCGATGTCGACGTCCTGCCCGGCGCCGGCGGTGATCTGTTCCATCGCCCCGATCGGCGTCCCCTCGGCGTCGACCGGGATGCGCCAGATGTTCACGCCGCCGCTGCGGTACGACGAGACGAAGATGGCGTCGCCGTCGAACGACCACACCGGGTGCAGGTCCATGACGTGATCGTTCGTCACCCAGCGCATCCGCTTCGAGTCGACGTCGACGACGCGCACGTCGAGCTTCGTCCCCTCGATGTTCTGAAACACGATGCGCCGCCCGTCGGGCGACCAGCGCGGACGCACGTGGCGCACGGCGTCGGTGTCGTCGCTGGTGAGCTGCTGCGGATTGCGGCCGCGGCTGTCGGCGAGCCAGATCCGGCGCGGCCCGCTCCAAGAGGCGTCGAAGGCGATCGACTTCCCGTCGGGCGAGCAGGCGGGGTTGAAGCCGTTGTCGATGAGGATCGTCTCCTTGCCGCTGGCGGGATCGATGCGCCAGACGTCGCCGCCGTCGTAGCGGCCGAAGACGTCGGCGGGCTCGAGGCGCTTGCCGGGCTCGCGGCCGCGCACGAAAAGAAGCGCGCTGCCGTCGGCGGTCCACGCCGGTTGGATGTCGTCGACGTCGCCCTGGGTGAGCTGGGTATCGCCGAGGAAAATCTTGCGCACGTTGCCGACGTCGCGGCTGTAGGCGAGGCGCTCGCCGTCGGGGTGCAGCGCCGGGAAGTGCTCGATGGCGCGCGAGAAGGTGAGCTGCGCGAGGCGGGGCATGCCCCGGCGGCCGGACATGGCGTCGACGACGCGCCGCAGATCGCGGGCGACGTCGTGCATCGACGGATAGCGCGCCGCCGGATCTTTTTCCAGGCAGCGGCTGACGATGCGCTGCAGCAGCGCGGGGGCGCGCGGCTCGGCGGAGCGCAGCGGCGGCGGCTCGCCGGCCACGGCGAAGGCGCGCCGGCGCGTGACGGCCTCGTACGCGGTGCAGCCGAAGGAGTAGATGTCGCTGCGGGCGTCGACGTCGGCGCCGCGCAGCTGCTCCGGCGCCATGTACGCGAGCGTCCCGGCGATCATGCCCGGCTCGGAGATCGCCACCTCGGTGGCGTCGTCGTCGCCGAAGTCGCGCAGGAGCTTGGCCAGGCCGAAGTCGAGGATCTTCGCGTAGCCGTCCGCCGTGACCATGATGTTGTCGGGCTTGAGGTCGCGATGGATGACGTTCGCGTCGTGCGCCTTGGCCAGCCCCTCGGCGATCTGGACGAGCAGCTCGACCGTCGTCTCCAGCCGCGGGCCGCGGGCCACGAAGTCGCGCAGCGTCTCGCCGGCCACGAGCTCCATGGCGATGTAGCGCTCGCCGACGTCGAAGAT
>JBKOUP010000444.1:0-8446 GCA_046723495.1 Acidobacteriota bacterium | reverse complement strand
GTGCGGAAGTCGAACGAGGGGGCGCAGGACTTCTACCGCATCCTCGACTTCGAGGTCTCCTACACGCGGCCGCGCTACTACCCCGACGGCGAGGCCGCCGTGGTCATGGTGCGGCAGATTTCGTGATGAATCGGACGCGGTATCGCTCCTGCGGCTTGAGCTGCTCGCGCAGGCTGGCCAGCACCTCGTTCATCCCCACGACCGGCTCGGCGTGCCGTCTCGACTCCGCGAAGAGCGTCACGAGATCCTCGGTTTTCAGCTCGGGACGGTTCAGGGCCACGGCGATCGGGTCGGGCGTGAGCCAGCGTCCTTCGAGCGCGCCGACCGCCTCGAGCAGCGTCTTCGGGCGGATCACCAGGTTGCGCTGCTCGCGCGTGAAGCCTTCGACGAGGATCGGCTCGCTCGGCACGTGCACGAAGAGCTCGGCGGGGAAGGGATTCGAGGTCAGGTCGGCGTCGCGCGACACCTCGCCGCTCCAGTCGACGTCGAGGAGGGCCTGCATGGCCTGGCGCACCGCCGCGATCAGCTCCATCTCCTGCTTCGTGGCCACGATCAGGCGCGGGTCGTCATCGTCGCGGAAAATCGTGTCGAAGACGTCGCGGGCCCGCCGGGGATGCTTGTCGAGGTACTCGTAGAGCACGCGCATGGCGTTGATGTAGCGGCGCGCGGCGCGGGCGCCCTCCTCGAGCTTGCTCTCGAACAGCTCGCGCTGCGCGCGCGTGGCCCGGTCCGACGTGCCGGGGTAGATGGCCAGCTCCACCCATCCTTCGCCGCGCACGACCTTCGTCGTGACGGGGAGATCGAAGAAGAATTTCTGCAGGTCGTCGGCGTCGACCGTGGCGCTGCGGCGCACCTCGGAGAGCTCGCCGTTCGTGCGGTCGTATTCGAGCCGGTCGCGCTCCGGCGCGGCGTGCTGGAAGCGCAGGGACCACTCGTCGGTGCCGCCGAGCAGCGCGTCGCGCAGCCGCTCCACGGCGGCGCGGTCCTTGGCCTCCTTCAGCGACGGCAGCGTCGTCGACGTCGCGATCGTCACGCGGTCGCCGGCGTCGTTGAACGTCAGCGTGACCCGGTGCCGTGGCACGTTGTCGCAGGCGATGAAGAGCGCCACCAGCGCGACGGCGAAGATCCGTCTCATCCTTCCTCCCGGATCGCGTTGATCGGATCGAGGCGCGCGGCGATGCGCGCCGGGTACCACGTGGCCACGAGCGACAGCAGCACGGCCACGACGTTGATGGTGACGATGTCGCTGGCGTCGAGCGCGAAGGGGAGGTAGCTGAGAAAGGTCATGTCCCGCGGCAGCCGGGCCAGGTGATAGCGGTCGAGCAGCACGGCCGCGCCGATGCCGAGGACGTTGCCGAGGAGCGTGCCGGTGATGCCGATGAAGAGGCCGACCTGGAGGAAAAGCGCGTAGACGTTGCCCTCCGTCGCGCCGAGGGTGCGCAGGACGCCGACGGAAGGCCGCTTCTCCAGAATCATCATCGACAGCGACGAGATCAGGTTCAACGCCGCCACGAAGATGATGAGGGAGATCGTGGCGAAGAGGACGATTTTCTCGAGGCGGAGGGCCAGGAAGATCGGGCGGTTGATCTCTTTCCACGTCTTGACCTGCACGCGCGGGAACCGGCGCTGCAGCCGCGACTGGATGTCCTCGGCGCGCTCAACGCTGCCGTACATCTCCATCGACGTCGGTTTCCCGCCGGTGCCGAGGAGGCTCGAGGCTTCGTCGAACGGCAGCAGGGCCTCGCCCGCGCGCTCCTCGAGCGCCGGCGCGACGAGGCGGGCGATCGCGTACTTCCGCCATACCGGTACGGGACCGAACGGCGTGAGGCGCGTGCGCGGCGCGACGATCGTTACCGTCTCGCCGGTGTTGAGCCCGAGCGCCGCCGCGGCGTCGCGAGACAAGGCGATCGAGCCCGGCGGCAGCAGCACCGCGCCGGAGCGGATGCGCACGGGACGCCCGCGATGCTCGTCCTCGTTCGCCGCCCAGCCGATGCCGCTGACGATGGGACGGATGTCGCTCATGCCCAGCCGGCGCGCGGCGGCGGCGAGGTCGTTCGCGTCGTCGATCGTGTTCGCCCCCGCCGGCTCGATGAGCAGGTGCGAGCTCGACTCCATCAGCCGTCCTTTGATCTGGTCCTGCAGACCGGAGAGGAGGGCGATCGAGATCAGCAGCGCGAAGACGCCAATGGCCAGGCCGAGGATCGAGATCGTGGAGAGGAAGGCAATGTGCCGCTGCTTGCGCGCGGTCCAGAGGTAGCGGGCGGCGAGCCGCGAGGGCCAGTTCATATCAGGGGGCAGGGCACAGGGGACAGGGGACAGGACGCGATTGGATCTGCGCCCTCATGTTTGACGCACCGGCCGCATCTGGGGAAACAAAATCACGTCCCGGATCGTCGCCGAGTCCGTCAGGATCATCGTCAGGCGGTCGATGCCGATGCCTTCGCCGCCGGTCGGCGGCATGCCGTACTCCAGCGCGCGGACGTAGTCGTCGTCCATCTGGTGGGCCTCGTCGTCGCCGCGCTCGCGCTCGCGGAGCTGCTGCAGGAAGCGCCGCTCCTGCTCGTCGGCGTCGTTGAGCTCGGAGAAGGCGTTGGCGATCTCCATGCCGCCGACGTAGAGCTCGAAGCGCTCGACGAAGTTGGGATCGTCCTTGCGCTGCTTCGACAGCGGCGAGACCTCGGTCGGAAAGTCGGTGATGAACGTCGGCTGGATCAGCTTCTCCTCGGCGATCGATTCGAAAAGCTCCGCGAGAAGCTTGCCGTCGTTCATGGCCTGGATCGGCGGCACCGCGCCTTCCTTCGGCCCTTCGGTGCCGTCGGCCTTGACGGGGCGATGCTCGCCGTACTTCTTCACCAGCTCCATCAGCGACTGGCGCTCGTCGAGGGCAGCGAGGCTGATGTCGGAGAAGTGGGCGATCGCCTCCTTCATCGAGAAGCGCGCGAAGGGGCGCTTGAACGAGATCTCGTGGCCGCGATAGGTGACGCTCTCGCGGCCGAGGACGTCGCGCACGAGACCGGAGAGCAGGTCCTCGCTCTCGTCGATCAGCACCTCGTAGTCGGCGTAGGCCTGGTAGAACTCGAGCATCGTGAACTCGGGGTTGTGCCGCATCGAGATCCCCTCGTTGCGGAAGTTGCGGTTGATCTCATAGACGCGGCCGAGGCCGCCGACGATGAGGCGCTTGAGGTAGAGCTCCGGCGCGACGCGGAGGTAGAGGTCGATGTCGAGGGCGTTGTGGTGGGTGATGAACGGCCGCGCCGCGGCGCCGCCGGCGATCGGCTGCATCATCGGCGTCTCCACCTCGATGAAGCCGTGGCCGTCGAACCAGTTGCGGATGTAGCGGACGATGCGCGCTCGCGTCTCGAACGTGGCCTTGACGTCGTCGTTGACGATGAGGTCGACGTAGCGCTGGCGGTAGCGCTGCTCGACGTCGGTGAGGCCGTGCCACTTGCTGGGCAGCGGGCGAAGGGCCTTGACGAGGAAGTGCAGGTGCTCGGCCTTGACGGAGAGCTCGTTCGTCTTGGTGCGGAAGACGGTGCCCTCGACCGCGATCCAGTCGCCGGCGTCGAGGTTCTTGTACAGCTCCCATTCGCGCTCGCTCAGCGCGTCCTTGCGGCAGTAGGCCTGGATGCGCGCGGTCTTCTCCGAGAGGACGAGGAACGCGGTCTTGCCGAACTCGCGGACAGTGAGGATGCGCCCGGCGATCTTGACGCGCGGCTTCTCGGCCTCGAGCTCGTCGTGCGACTTCGGGCCGCAGCGGGCGACGACGCCGGCGACCGAGGTGTCGACGTCCGCGGTGGTCGGGAAGGCGTCGTAGCCGAGGGCCACGATGCGGGCGAGCTTCTCGCGGCGGACACGGATCAGTTCGGATTCGGAGACTTCGGGTTCGGTCAAAGCGCGGCGGATTGTATCGAGGTTCTTGGTTCTTAGGTTCTTAGGTTGTTAGGTTCATAAGTCGCGGCGGGTATAGACGACGTTCGCGACGATCGAGGTGGCCACGAAGATCGCCGCGAGGGCGATGAGGTCGACGCGGTCGAGCGGCTGGCCGCCGATCATGTTGAAGGGGCTGAAATAGTGGAACGGGGACAGGCGGCTGAGCGGCCGCATCGTCTCCCAAAAGCGGCCGACCCAATCGAGGACGAACATCGAAAATGCCAGGAAGCCGCACACCGCGGCGGCGGTGGCGCGGCGGTGGGCGAACGACGCGGCCATCAACGCGATTCCGCCCCAGGCCAGCACGAGGAGGGCGAGGTTCACCGCGAGCGAGGCGACAACCCGCGCAGGCGGCTGCACCGCGTCCGCGGGGGCGATGAAGCGAAGGCCGATGGCCGTGCCGATCAACATGCTGACGACGGCCAGGAGCGTCGCCGCGAGCAGCACGGCCAGCGTGCGCGCGACGACGGCCGATCGCCGCACCGGCCGCGCCATCAGAAGGTCGACGAACTTCGACTCGATCTCCGCCACCGGTTCGGTGCCGATGCTGATGGCCACGGCGATGAGAAAGAGCTCGACCAGCGGATGCGAGTAGCCGAAGAGGACGAATCCCTGGAACGACGCGGCCATCATGTTCGTCCACTGCTCGATGAAGTTGGGCATCAGTGCCTGCAACTGCTGAAATCCGCCGGAGCGAAAAACGCTGCGCGCCGCCATGATCATGAAGATCTGGAAGCCGCACATGATCAACGCGGTCACAGCGAGAAAACCGCGGCGCCGGCGCAGCGAATGGGCGATGAGCGTGACGATCATGATCGGTAGAAGCTGGCCAGGACGTCTTCGAGCGACGGTTCGACGATCTCGAGGTCTTTGACGTCGCGCAGTTGAGAGAGGAGCGGGCCGAGCTCGCCGGCGACCTCGATCTCCTGGCGCTGCCCGTTGGCGTGGTGCACGCGCACGAGGCGTCCGCTGCGCCGGCGCGCTTCCTCGACGGTGGAGACGAGGACGATCTCGCCGGCGCGGATGACGGCGATGCGGTCGCAGAGGCGCTCGACTTCGGAGAGGACGTGCGAGGACATGAAGACGGTCCGCCCGCGCCCGCGGAGCTCGAGGAGGATCTCGTGCAGGGCGCGCTGCACGAGCGGGTCGAGCCCCTCGGTCGGCTCGTCGAGGATGGCCAGCTCCGGATCGCACTGCAGCGCCTGCACGAGGCCGAGCTTCCGCTTCATGCCCGTGCTGTACTCGCGCAGGGTGCGGCGGAGGTCGGCGCGGGCGAGCTCGAGCCGGTCGAGCAACGCGTCGCGATGAATGGCCGCGCGCCCGCCGAGCTTCTCCATCAACGCGAGCACATCGCCGCCGCGCATGTCGGCATACAGCCCCAGCTCTCCCGGCAGATAGCCGATCATCGCCCGCGCCTTGCGGCTCTCGCGCTGGCAGTCGGCGCCGAAGACCTGCGCCGAGCCGCCGCTCGGGCGGAGGAGATCGAGCAGGATGCGGATCGTCGTCGTCTTCCCCGCGCCGTTCAGGCCGAGAAAGCCGAAGATCTCGCCGGGCCGGACGTCGAGCGAGATGCCCCGCAACGCGCGCAGGGAGCCGAACGACTTGGCGAGATCGCGGAGGGTGATGGCGGATTCGGCGATGGAGGATTTTACGAGTTCTTAGGTTCTTAGGTTGTTAGGTTCTTAGGTTCTTAAGTTCACGTCGAAACTTAAGAACCTAAGAACCTGCGAACCTAACAACCTACTCTCCCGGCGGCTTCGCCGGCTGCGGTTGCGGCAGCGGCTTCTGGCCGGGATTCGGCGGCGGCGTTTGCCGGGCCGGATCCGTCACCGGCGCGGCCGGCGTGACGATGTCTTGCGCGGCGGGCTGCGTCGACACCGCCTCCAGGTTCTGCTGCACGTAATTGCCGGGCGTCGGCTGGAAGGTCATGCTCTGGCGGGCATGGTCGTTCGGGTAGAGCTTGATCAGCGCCAGATCGACCAGCTTCGCGTCGAGGATGCGCGGGTTCACGCGCACGTCGAGCAGCGAGTGGTTGATCGAGAACGCCTTCGCGTAGTAGTCGACCGCCTCGTCCGTGTGCTGAGCCTTCTCCTCCAGCAGTCCGAGCTGGAAGAGCGCCGCGGCGTGGCCGGGCTTGTACTGCACGGCGCGGTTGAAAGCGTAGCGCGCGGCGGTGGGGTTGCCGTTCGCCGAGCGGATCAGGCCGAGGTTGTACCAGCCGGGGTAGAAGTGCCGGTCGGCGTCGACCGAGCGCTCGAACTCCACCTCCGCGTCCTTCGGGAAGCCCTTCTGCAGCAGCAGCTGCCCCAGCTGATTGTGCAGCGCCGCGTTGCGCGGCTGCGTGCGCAGCGCCGCCACCGTCTGCTGGATCTGCGTGTCCAGCGGCGAGGCCGGGTTGAGGTACTTCATGTAGAACGGGTTGTCGTACGGATTCTTCTTGCTGAAGTGGGTCTGCACGTCGCGGTAGGCGGTGCATCCGGCCAGCGTCAGCGCGGCCACGGCGATGGAGAGGAGTCGTTTCATTCTCATTCCTGAATCGGTTTTGCTTTCAGCTTCACTTTACCGTCCACGACGTCGACACGGAAGCCGACGACGTCGACGTGATACCGGTTGCGAACCATCTCGCCCTGCTTCTGCACCATCTGCCGGAGCTGGTCGAACGTGATCGTCGGCAGCCTGCCCAGCTTGAGGTGCTCGCGCTCGATGTCCTCGTAGAGACGCTTGACCTCCTCGCCGTTCGTGCCGGCCGCCAACCTGACATACGGCTCAGGCCCGGGGGACGTTACGGACCGCGCGGCGGGGCGGGGCTTCGGCGCGGGCGGCGGGGCGGCCGGCTCGGCCAGGGCGTCGCGGCGGCGGCGGAAGTCGAGCGGTCCCTCTTCGCGCTCGCGCATCTTGCGGGCCCACATCTCGCGGTACTGGTTGAAGCGCGTCAGCAGTTGATTGAAGCGGAAGCGGCGGGTGTTGTCGCGCATCTTCTGCTTGCCGAGCTCGTGGATGTAGACCTCGATGTTGCGCCGCTCCTGCATCGGCGGCGTCTTCTGGATGCCGGCGAAGAACTGGTCGTATTTGTTCTTCACGATCCGGATGTCTTCCTCCAGCTTGTCGAGCTCGTCGTCCTGTTTGATCACTGCTACCAGTTTATCCTTCAACCATGGCCGAAGATTCCGCCCTCCGCCGCATTCCCTCGGTCGAACGGATCTTGTCGTCCGCCGCGTTCGCGCCGCTCATTGCGGAGCTCGGGCGCGAGCGGGTCAAGGAATCCGTCGTTTCGCACCTCGACGATCTCCGCGGTCAGCGCGCCGCGTACGACGAAAGCGAGGCTCTTGCCGCCGTCCAGGCCTCGCTGGCGACGTCGACGTCGTCGTCGCTGCAACGCCTCGTCAACGGCACCGGCGTCATCATCCACACGAACCTCGGCCGCTCGCCGATCGACGCGGCCCTCTGGCAGCGCGCCGCCGCCGTCGTCACCGGCTACTCGAACCTCGAGTTCGACCTCGGCGAAGGCGCCCGCGGCGCACGCGACGTTCACCTCTCCGCGCTCTGCCGCACCCTCTTCGGCTGCGAGGCGGCCATCCTCACGAACAACAACGCCGGCGGAACGCTGCTGCTCCTCGCGGCGATCGCAGCGGGGCGCGAGGTCCTCGTCTCCCGCGGCGAGCTCGTCGAGATCGGCGGCGCCTTCCGCGTCCCCGACGTCATCCAGCAGGGGGGCGCGAAGCTGCGCGAGGTCGGCACGACGAATCGCACGCGGGCGAAGGACTACGCCGACGCGGCCACGAAGAAGTGCGCGGCCATCCTGCGCGTGCACCGCTCGAACTTCGAGATCGTCGGCTTCACCGAGTCGCCCACGGTCGAGGAGCTGATCGCGGTCGCGCGCAAGAAGAAGCTGCCGCTGCTCTACGACGAGGGCTCCGGCCGCGTCGTCGACCTCGCGCCGTACGGTTTCGCGCGCGCCGAAACGCTGCGCGAGCTGATCGCCGCAGGCGTCGACGCCGTCGCCTGCTCGACCGACAAGCTCATCGGCGCAACGCAGGGCGGCCTGATCCTCGGCCGCGCCGACATCGTCGCGCGCTGCCGCAAGCACCCGCTGCTGCGCGCGCTGCGGGCCGGGAAGGAGTCGTACGCCGTCGTCGGCGAGACCCTGCGCGCCTTCGCGACCGGGAAGCACGAGGAACAGATCCCGATCTATCGCATGCTGTCGACGCCGATCGACGCCCTGCGCGCCCGCGCCGCGGAGCTGACCCGCGGCACGTCCGCGCGCGCCGTCGACAGCGATTGCGCCCTCGGCGGCGGCACGACGCCGGCGGAGTCGATCCCGTCGATCGCCGTCGAAGTTCCCGGCAACGCCAGCGCGCTCCACGCCGCCTTCTTGGGCCAGGGCATCGTCGGCCGTATCGCCGACGACCGCTTCACCATCGAGGTGCGCACGCTCCTCGACGACGACTTGCCGCGCGTGGCCGCGGCGCTGCATTAGAAATGTGGGGCGGGATTCATCCCGCCCGGGGCGGGATTC
>JBKOUP010000287.1:0-16404 GCA_046723495.1 Acidobacteriota bacterium | reverse complement strand
CCTGCAGCGCCTATAACGACGACGAACGCGAGTTCTGCTTTCGCTGCCAGAACAAGCTCATGGTTCTCTCCGGCGTCACCTCGTTCGAGGAAGACGAGATCGAGGACTACGAGGAAGAAGAAGACCTTTCGCTCGACGAGCACCTGCTCGAGCGCGTGTCCGCGATCGAAGAAATCGTCAAGCGATCGGCGGAGACGCTGCGCTCGATCGTCGACGCGGTGCAGAAGCACGAGCGCGCGATCTTCATCAATCAAACCGGCCTGCTCTCCGTCAAAGAGCTCCCGGAAAAGAAGAACCTCGTCTCCGCCGACGAGCTCGTCGAGCTGTGGGAATCGAAGATGGGCGAGCAGATGCTCGCGCTGGAGAAGAAGCAGCGCTTCATCGAGCGCCGCGACCGCATGGTCTCGCTCTTCCGCAAGGGCGACAAGCGCGAGCGCTTCCTCCAGCACGTCGGCGACGCTGCCGCGGCCTTCGATGCCTTCGATCCCGACCGCGGCATGCGCGCCCTCGAGGAAGGCTTCAAGCTCGACCGCGACAACTACGAGCTCTCCTTCTTCCTCGGCGAGATGTTCTTCAACGACGGCAACGTCGATCGCGCCAAGCACTACCTCGAGCGCACCCTCGAAGTGCAGCCCGACCACTTCGACGCCGCCGTCTTTTACGGCGTCCTCCTCCACGAGCGCCAGGACCTCAAAGGCGCCGAGCGCTGGCTGCGCCGGGCGATCCAGATCTCCCAGGACTCGTTCCTCCCCTACTTCTCGCTCGGCGCGATCTACGCGCGCAAGGGAAAACTCCTCCGCGCGCAGAAGTTCCTCGAGAAGGCCATCCAGATCGAGGCCATCCCCCAGGCCTACTTCCTCCTCGGCACGATCTTCTACGACAAGGGCCAGCTCGAGCGCGCCATCCGCTCCTTCCAGAACGCCCTGAAGCTCGACCCCGAGTACGAGGAGGCCATCTACCACCTCGGCCTCTGCTATCTCGACCGCAACTGGAACCGCAAAGCCATCCAGTGCTTCCAGGAAGCGCTCGAGCTGAACCCGAACAAGATGGAATACCAGCAGGCCGTCAAGATCTACGAAGGCATCTCCGGCCACACGCCGCTGGAAGGGCCGGCGGCGACGCAGTTCGGCGAAGCCGAGACGCTGGTCACGCAGGGCAACTACGTCGAGGCCCTCGACCACTACCGCCAGGCCGCGCAGGAAGAGCCGGAGAACGTCAACATCCTGATGCCGTACGCGCTCCTCTGCTCGCACCTCGACATGAACGGCGAGGCCATCGGCGTGGCCCGGCGGATCCTCAAGCAGAAGCCGACCGAGGTCGTGGCCGCGGCCGCGTACACGACGCTGGTGGAGGCGCTGCGGGCCGAAGGCAATTTCAAGGAAGCGAACCGCGCCCTCGAGGACATGCTCGGCGAATACACCTCGAACTACGCGAAGTCGATCGCCTACTACGAGAAGGCCTACAACCTCGCCGAGATGGAAGAAAGCCTCGACGAGGCGCTGGAGAGCGCCCAGCTCTCCCTCCGCTACTCGCCGAAGGAGATGAAGCAGTTCCCCCTGGCCGCCCTCGGCTGGGTCTACTTCAAGCGCCGCGACTTCGGCAACGCCGTCGATTTCCTTTCCAAGTCCGCCGACCTCGGCCCGACGGCCACGAACCTCATGCACCTCGGCATGGCCCTCCTCGAGAGCGGCCAGAAGGAGCGCGCCCGGCAGGTCTTCCGCCGCGCCAAGAGCTTCAAGACCAAGGGCGCCGGCCTGGAGGAGAAGATCCTCGAGCAGGTGCGCTCGACGACGAAGCTCATCGACCGCCTGCACGCGCGGCGGCGGCGCGGGGCGGCGCCGAAGCCGAGCGAGCGCTGAGACGATGAGCTGGGTGCGTGCAGCCTTCGCGCTGTACGGCGCCACCCTCGCAGTCGCCATCGCCCCGGCGCTCCAGCACCGCGCGCAGCCCGGCGATCTTCCGAGCGGCATCACCGCCCTCGGGCTCGATTCCTCGGGACCGCTGCGGCAGCTCGCGCTGATCGTCGTGATGGCCTTCGCCTTCGCGGCCGTGGCGTCGCTGCTGATGCGCTTCATCGTCGAGCGCCGCTGGGCGATGTGGACGTCGACGATCGCGCTGGCGTCCGCGCCGATCACGCTGATGCACTTCGGCAACGCGCGGCATCTCCTGCTGCACGGCGTCGTGGCCGCGGCGGTGATTGCCGTTCGCCGCGTCGACGTTCGCTTCTCGCGCGCCGACGCCGTCCTCGTCCCGGTCGTCCTCTCGTTCCACTTCGCATTCGTCGATCTCGACTTCGGACACACGCCGGCGGCGACCTTCCTCCGCGCCGCCATCGTCACGCTGGCGCTGCGCATCGCCGTTGGCGCGATGGCGCGCCTGCCGCGGCCGGGCTACGCCTTCGCCGCCGCGCCGCTGGCGTTTCTGGCGCAGATGCAGTGGATGCCGCAGCGCGCCGCGGGCATCATCGCCGTGCTCTGGCTCGTCATTACGCCGCTGGCCCTGGCACGCACCGTCAACGAGGCGCGCCTGCGCCGCTTCGCGACGTGGATCGCCTATCCGATCGCCGTGGCCGCGTACGTGCTGGCGCTGATCAGCATCGCCGAGCCGATTCACATCGACTTCTTCGAAGACGGGCACGACCTCCAGGCGGCGAACGAGCTGCTGCGCGGCAAGCGGCCGTACCGCGACATCGTGCCGATCCACGGATTCCTGTCCGACGGCGGTTTCGGGTGGCTCGTGACCAAGCTCGGCGGCGACTCCGCCGGCGCCGTGCTGAAGACGCGCCTGGTGATGGCCTCGCTCACCGTCGCGGCGATCTACTTCGTCGCCCTCGCCGCGAGCGGGAGCGCGGAGGCCGCGCTGCTGGCCGCGTTCCTCGCCTACGCGCTGCTGCCGATCTACACCGTCTGGTCGCGGCCGCTCTTTCCGCTCGTCGCCCTGGCGTGCGCGATCGCCTCGGTGCGCCTGCGCAGCGCGCGCTGGATGATCGCGGCCGGCGCCGCGCTGGTGCCGGCGGCGCTGTTCAGCCTCGACATGGCCGCCTACTCCGCGATCGTGGCGCTCGTGGCCGCGCTGCGCGCGCGCTTTCTCAAGCAGCTCGCGATCGGCGCAGCCGTCGCGGCGGTGCCCGTGCTCCTCGTCTTCACGATCGGCGGATTTCTGATCGACGCCTTCCGCGTCACCGTCGCCGAGGTCCTCACGATTCGCAGCGCCGTCATCGCGCCGCTGGCCGTCCCCGACTGCTTCCGCTCCCTCGGCGCGTTCATGGCCATGCTCACCGATCGGAATTCGATCTCCTTCATCGCCTGGACCATCGCCCTCATCGGCTCCGCGGCCATGCTCACCCGAAAGCCGCGGCGCGGCGACGCCGTCTGGCTGACCGGGCTCTGGATCGTCGTCGCCTGCATCTCCTACGCGAGGCGGCAGGAGCTCTACTTCGACTTCGCCGTGGCGGCGTTTCTCGTGTCGCTGCTCTTCATCTTCCGCCGCCGCCAGGCCGCGGTCGTGCTGGCCATCGTCCTCGTCCTCGTGGCCACGCCGTTCGATCACCTCTTCAACATGGCCACGCCGCTGCGCCAAACTCGCGGACTGCAGCGCACCACCTTCCGGCCGTTCGGCGGCAGCCGCCGCGCCGCCGGCGCAATCTTCGACGGGCCAACGGTCACGGCCCTGGAAACGACGCAGCGGTTCCTGGCGACGCTGAAGCCGGACGACACCTTCGCCGACTTCGCCAACGCCGGCCTGCTCTACTACCTCTTCGAGCGCGAGACGCCGATCCGCTACAACAGCGTGATGATGTACGAGTCGGAGGCGGCGCAGCGCCAGGTCATCGACACCCTCGAGCGCCGCCGCGTCGCCGCGGCGCTCATCGCCTTCCCCGGCGCGCTGACGAACGTCGACGGCGTGCCGAACCGCGTCCGCGCGCCGCTGGTCTGGCAATACCTGCAGGCGCACTACGCGCCGGCGCTCGAAGAGAACGGCGTCGTCTTCTGGCGACGGCGCGGGTGACGCCGGTCACAAGGACGGGTGTTCGCGGTGCGCGTCCGCATTCGCGCCGCCGCGCGAGATTGATGGCCTCGTGTCCGATCTCGACGTCATCATCGTCCACTACCACGCCGCGCCGCTGGTGCGGCAGGCCGTCGACGCCCTCGAGCGCGACGCCGCCGGCAGCGGCCTGGCGATCCACGTCATCGTCGCCGACAACGGCAGCACCCCCGAGGAGCGCGCGCTGCTGCGGTCGCTGCGCGTCGAGTATCTCGCCACGGGCCGCGATGCCGGCTACGCCGGCGGCGTGAACTTCGCCTTCCCGCGAACGCGCTCCGACGTCATCGTCATCATGAACGAGGACGTCGTCGTCCTCCCCGGCTGTCTGGCCGCGCTGCGCGACGCGCTGCTGGCCGGCGCCGCCGTCGCCGGGCCCGAGTTCTTCTGGGATCTCGATTGCCAATTCGTCCTGCCGTGCACCGAGGAGCGCACGCGCCGCAACGAGCTGCTCAAGGTCTCGGGCAAGCGCGATCTCGTCCGCCTCGCGCGCGCGCGCCGGCACTGGCGCGAGCACGCCCGCCGGCACTGGCGCTGCGACGGCGCGATGCCCAGCACCGCGCTCAGCGGCGCGCTGCTCGCCTTCCGCCGCGACACGTGGACGATCGCCGGCGGCCTCGACGACCACTACCAGATGTACTTCGACGAAAACGACTGGCTCTTCCGCATCGCCGCGGCGGGGTTGCAGCCGGTCTACCTGCCGCGCGCGAAGGCCGTCCATCTGCACAACCCGAAGCTCGCCGGCGAGGCCGACCGCCATCAGTGGGAGTCGGAGTCGTTCCTCCGCTTCGGCAATCGCTATTACGGCGAGACGTTCATGCGGCGGCTATTCCGCGTGGGCTCGCGCACGCCAGTCGTCCCGGAGTGGCAGCCGCTGAACGCCCCTCACCCGGCCTTCGGCCACCCTCTCCCCCCGAGCGGGGAGAGGGACGGGGTGAGGGGCGCCCCGCTCTGGATCGAGCTGACGCCGAGCCCGTTCGGCTTTCCCGCCGCGGCGGCGCGCATCGAGAACATCGACGGACCGTGGCCGCTGCCGCGCCTGCGCGGGCTGCCGTTTCTGAGCGGCACGCTCTACCTGCAGCTCGTCGACGACGACGGCGAAGAGCTGGCGCGGTACGCGTTCGTGCGCGAGACCGAGGCGGTGCCGGCGTGAAGGTGGTGATCCTCGCCGGCGGCGCCGGCTCCCGCCTCGGCGAAGAGACCGCCGTCAAGCCGAAGCCGATGGTGGAGATCGGCGGCGATCCGATCCTCACTCACATCATGCGCATCTACTCGGCTTACGGCTTCCACGAATTCGTGATCGCCCTCGGCTACAAAGGCCACGTCATCAAGGACTACTTCCTCAACTACCAACCGAGAACGCGGAACTTCTCGATCCATGTCGGGTCGGGACGGATCACCTACCACGATCCGCCGGAGAACAACTGGACGGTGCACCTCGTCGACACCGGGCACGACTCGATGACCGGCGGGCGCATCCTGCGCGCCTCGCGCTTCATCGGCGACGAGCCGTTCCTCCTGACGTACGGCGACGGCGTGGCCGACATCGACGTCGGCGCGCTCGTCGAGTTCCACAAGCGCTCCGGCAAGCTGGCCACGCTGACGACCGTGCGCCCGGCGGCGCGCTTCGGCACGGTCACGCTGGAGAACGGCGCGGTGTCGTCGTTCCTGGAGAAGCCGCAGTCGGGCGAGGGGTGGATCAACGGCGGCTTCTTCGTGCTCGAGCCGGAGGTGCGCCGCTACATCCGCAACGGCGACGCCACGGTGTGGGAGAGCGAGCCGCTGGAGACGCTGGCGCGGGAGGGACAGCTCGCCGCGTACCAGCACAGCGGCTTCTGGCAGTCGATGGACACGCTGCGCGACCTCCGCCTGCTGGAGAGCCTCTGGCAGTCGGGCGCGCCGCCGTGGAAGGTGTGGTGATGGCCAGGCGGAGCCTCGTCGTCGGCGCGTCGGGACAGATTGGCGAGCATTGCCTCGCGGCGCTGGACGCGGCGGGAGTCGGGACGTATCACACGAGGGCGCAGGGCGGAGGGGGCGGGGCGCAGGTGGTTGACCTGCATGACGCGCGTGCATCCAGCAGGAACACCATCTGCGCCCCGCCCCCTGCGCTCTGCGCCCTCGATATTCGCGATGCCGCGCAGTTCGAGCATGTGCTGCAGCAGACGACACCCGAAATCATCTACCTCGCCGCGTGCCGGGCGAACGTCGACGAATGCGAGCTCCAGCCCGACTCCACGTGGCAGACGAACGTCGCCGGCGTCCGCAACGCCATCGATGCCGCGAACCGTCACGGCTGCAAGCTCGTCTACCTCTCCTCCGAGTACATCTTCGACGGCATGAACGGACCGTACGCCGAGACCGCGCCGGCGAATCCGATCTCCGTCTACGGCCGGCAGAAGCTCGCCGCCGAACATGCCATTGCGCTTTTCGCGCGCGACTGGCTGATCGTCCGCACCACGGTCGTCTACAGCTGGGAATCGCAGGGGAAGAACTTCCTCTATCGCCTCTTCAACACGCTGCGCGTCGGGCAGACGCTGACCGTACCGGCCGATCAGATCAGCAGCCCGACGTACGCGCCCGACCTCGTGCGGGCCATGATCGATCTCGCCGAGGATGGCGCGCGCGGCGTCTACAACGTCGCCGGCCGCCGCGTCGCCAGCCGCTACGAATTCGCGCTCGCCGCCGCGCGCGCGTTCGAGCTCGACGCGAATCTGATCAAGCCGGTGACGACCGCGGAGCTCGAGCAGGTCGCCGCGCGGCCGCTCAAGGCCGGCCTCCTCGTCGACAAAGCGGAGCGCGCCCTCGGCCGTCCCTTGCTCGACTTCCAGGCCGGACTGCGGGAGATGCATGCGCTTCGTTGAGACCCCGCTCGCCGGCGCGTTCCTCATCGACCTCGAGCCGCACAGCGACGACCGCGGCTTCTTCGCCCGCACCTTCTGCGCGCGGGAGTTCGCCGAGCGCGGCCTCGCCTCCGCGTTCGTGCAGACCAACGTCTCCTTCAACCACGCCGCCGGCACGCTGCGCGGCATGCACTATCAGCTCCCGCCGGCGGCGGAGACGAAGCTCGTCCGCTGCACGAGCGGTGCGATCTACGACGTCATCGTCGATCTTCGCAATCGGCAACACTTCGGCGTCGAGCTCACCGCCGCGAACCGCCGCGCGATCTATGTCCCGGCGATGTTCGCGCACGGCTACATCACGCTCACCGACGGTGCCGAGGTCGTCTACCAGGTCGACGCGTTTTACGCCCCCGACTGCGAGCGCGGCCTGCGCTACGACGACCCGGCGCTCGGCATCCGCTGGCCGATTCCCGTCAGCGTCATCTCCGAAAAGGACGAGTCATGGCCAACGTTCTCGTGACCGGGCACAAAGGCTACATCGGCGCGGTGCTCGTGCCGATGCTGATCGAGGAAGGCTTCCACGTCGCCGGCCTCGACGTCGATTTCTTCGGGGGCGGCGCGCTGGCCCAGGTCCCCGAGATCGACAAAGACCTTCGCGACGTCGAGCAACGCGATCTCGCCGGCTTCGACGCCGTCATCCATCTCGCCGCGCTCTCGAACGATCCCCTCGGCAATCTCGACCCGGCGCTCACCTACGACGTCAACTACCGCGCCACGGTCCGCCTGGCGGCGCTGGCGAAGGCCGCGGGCGTGGCGCGCTTCCTCTTCTCCTCGTCGTGCAGCAACTACGGCGCGGCCGGCGGCGAGCTGATGACGGAGCGCTCGCCGCTGAACCCGGTCACGCCGTACGGCAAGTCGAAAGTCATGGCCGAGGAGGCGTTGCGCGGGCTCGCCGGCGCGCGCTTCTCGCCGGTCTTCCTGCGCAACGCCACCGCCTACGGCGTCTCGCCGCGGCTGCGCTGCGACCTCGTCGTCAACAACCTTGCCGCCTGGGCCTTCACCACCGGGCGCATCCCCATCCGCAGCGACGGCACGCCGTGGCGTCCGCTCGTGCACGTGCGCGACATCTGCGCCGCCTTCATCGCCCTGCTGCGCTCGCCGCGCGAGGCCGTGCACAACGAGACCTTCAACGTCGGGCGCACCGAGGAGAACTACCGGGTGCGCGACGTCGCGAACATCGTCGCCGAGCTGCTGCCCGGCAGCGCGGTCGAGTATGCGAACGAGCCCCCGCGCGACAGCCGCGACTACCGCGTCAGCTGCGACGAGATCGCCCGGCGCATCCCGCTCTTCCGCCCTCAATGGAACGTGCGCCGCGGCGTGGCCGAGCTGCTCGACGTCTACGCGGCGGCACGGCTCCAGGCCGCCGACATCGAGGGGCCGCGCTTCACGCGCATCGCCCGCATCCAGCGTTTGCTCGCGGAGGGCGCCGTCGACGCCTCACTGCGCTACCAACGCAGCCCGGCGTTGATGTGAATCGTCCCGTTTTCCGCGTACAGCTCCAGGCGCTCGCCGCCGCCGTTGATCTTTCCGGTGGCGTGCACCCTCGTCTTTCCGCCGACCTGCTCCTTGCGGATCTGCAGCCCCTTGAAGTCGGAGAAGATCGCGTCGCTGTCGTTGTCGGAGGTGAGCACGGTGGCGTCGACGTCGGCGGCAAAGCGCGGAGGGAGGTGCAGCGTGACGTTGCCGCGCGCGGTGCGGGCGGTGATGCGCTGCGTGTTGTGGTTGGGATCGGCGCCGATGGCGATGTCGCCGGAGCGGGTCTCGGCGTCGATGGGGCCGGCGGCCTGGCGAACGATGATGTCGCCGGCGGCGTTCTTGAGCGTCGTCGGGCCGCCGGTGTACTCGACCTTGATGGTGCCGCCGTCGGTGGTGATCGTGCCGCCCGTGCGCGCGGTGCGCACGAGGATGTCGCCGCCACCGCTGTGGGCGTTGAGGCCGGCCTTGGCCTCGGTGATGGTGATGGCGCCGCCGGCGGAGTTCGCGATGCAGTCGCCGTAGACCGTGCCGAGCTCGATCGCGCCGGCGCCGGTGATGACCCGTAGCGGACCGCGGGCCTCCCCGATGTTGATGTCGGCGATGCGCTGCACGATCTCCATCGGTCCCGGCACGGAGGCCAGCTGCACGCGCATCATCTGCGGCGTGGATGCCGGCCGCTGATTGCCGACGTCGAACTGGGGGATGAGCGACGCCACCGACTGGGCCTCCGCGCCGGTCGCGCCGTTGCCCAGCAGGGCCACCCGTCCGAGCATCGTCGCCGTCGTCAGCTGCGGGCCGCCCGGCGCGTTCACGTTGCCGCGGAAGACCGTTCCCTGCCAGCGGCCGTGCAGCGGCAGCGTGGTCCAGATGTCGCCGCGGGCCGAGCTGGCGATCCAGTCGACGTTCGCGTCCGCCGGCATGTGGATCTCGATGCTGCCGTTGATCGTGTTGACCTGCGCGACCGACACCGGCTTGGAGGGATAGTTGTAGACGACGCGGCCGTTGACGCTGTCGACGATCGAGGCGCCGGTGACGTTGTCGAGAATGATCAGGGCCGCGAAGGCCTTCACCGTCACGTTGCCCATGACGTTGACGATGCGCACCGTCTCGGCCACCTTCGTGGCCACGCGCACGTGCACGGTGCGGGGCACGTTGATCATGTACTTCACGCTGCTGCTCCAGCGCTGGCTGCGCAGCGGCGGGATGATCGTGCGCACGATGCGCTGATGGGTGTCGCCCTCGAAGCTCAGCACTGTGTTCTCGCGCGCCTCGGCCATGGAATCGCGGTCGACGGCGATGGTCGTGCGGACGGCCGTGATCGTCGCGTTGGCCCCGTCGACGCCGCTGATCTCGATCGTGCCGAAGGGGTTGTCGATCCAGAGCGTGCCGGCCACGTCGATCGGCAGGGTCTTGCTGAAGGGCCGGTCGACGAACGTCAGGTTCGCCGCGCCGAGGGGCAGCGCCAGGAGCAGGAACACGGCGAGGAAAGAGGTCGGTCTCATCACGGCCTGACGTTGCTCAGCGCCTCCGCCGCCTTGACGCGGACGTACATGTTCTCGTCGTCCTGCGACGCCTTGGCGCGCAGGGTCTCGAGCGTGGCTGCGTCAGCCTGGCCGCCCTTCTTGAGCAGGTTGGCCAGGGCCTCCACGGCCTTGATGCGCACGGCGGGATTCGGATCGGATTTCAGAGCCTGGATCAGGGCCTCGCGCGAGTCGGTCGAGAGCGCGGAGGGGAGGTTCGTCAGCGTCTCCACGGCCTTGATGCGCACCCCTTCATGCGTGTCGTTGCGGAGGACGTTGGCCAGCGCGCGGGCGATCTCCGGGTCGGCGTTGCCGGGCTGCGAGTACGTCGAGCGCACCCAGTCGATGGCCCGCGACTGCGTCGGCGCCATGCGGTCCTCGTTCTCCAGGACGTAGCGCATCAGCCGGACCATGGTCTTGTCGGTCGGACGGCCGGTGACGGTCACGTGCGAGGTGATGTCGAAGGAGACGCCGATCTGGTCGTTGACGCCGTTGAGAGTCGTGAAGCTGACGTTCTGGATGTCCGGCCGCCCTTCGATGACCGGGCTGATGGAGTTCGCCGGCAGCACGCGCGACTCGGCGATGGAGAAGGCCGCGGGCTGAATCTGGTTCAGCGGCGTGGCCGAGGAGATGGTCACCGGCGTCGTGATGCTCTTGTCGACGACCGGCACCGGCGTCTGCTGCGTCCGATGCCCGGCGAAATACGCGCCGCCGGCGATGATCACGGCCGCGGCGGCTTGCGCCAGCCAGCGGACCGCCGGCCGCCGCTGAAAGGGGACGACGTTCTCCGCCATTGCCGGTGGATTGACGTAGCTCATGAACTGCTGCTTCACCCGCGGCGGCACTTCCAGCTCCGGCAGCGTCTCCAGCAGGTTCCAGGTCTCGCGGTAGCCGGCCCACTCCTGGCCGCATGCCGGGCACTGTTCGATGTGCTGGTGCGCGGTCTCGCGGCGGACCGGTTCGAGCGACTCGGTCAGCAGCAGCGGCATGCTCTCGCGCGTCAGATAGCAGTCAGACATCGTTCACCTCCGCTCGCCTCCGCGGTGAGCACCTTCTTCAGCGTTTCCATGGCCCGGAAGACGCGCGTCTTCACGGCCCCCTCCGAGCATCCGGAGATCTGCGCGATCTCGGCGTACGACAGCCCCTGGTAGCGCGACAGCAGGATGGCCTCGCGCTGGTCGGGCGTGAGGATGGCCAAGGCCTTCTGGATGCGCACCTGGTTCTCGCGCTGCTCCAGACGGTGGTGAGGCGACTCCGCGGCCGCGGCCGGGAGCGTCACCAGGACCTCCTCCGAGTCCTTCGGCTTGTTGTCGCCCTTGCGCAGGTAATCGCGGCACCAGTTGGCCGCGATGGAAAAAAGCCAGGTCGAGAGCTTCGCCTCCCCGTTGAATTGGTTCGCGTGCTTGAGCATCTTGACAAAGACTTCCTGGGTCGCGTCTTCGGCCGCTTCGCTGTTGCGCAGGAAGCGGTACGTGAAGTTGTAAATCCTTGCGCTGTATCGGTCGTAGATCTCCGAGGCGGGGGAGAAATCGCCCGCCTGAACGATGCGCATCAACTCCTGATCGCTCAGGGACTTCATCTCCCTCGGTTCTCGCTGTTTCGACGCGGACATTGTGGAAAGGTTACAGACCGGCTGCTTGCAGGTGGGGAACAGCGGCCGCAACGTCTTCATTGCGCTCGACGAACGCGACCACGAGGGCGAAGAGGTCGAGCATGACCAGGAAGACCTCGGTGTCGCCGAAATTGAACTCGAACATGCCGGCGACGACGAGCCCGACCGTGACGGCAACGCCGAGCTCGGCATACTTCGAGCCCCAGCCGCGGGCGCATTCGCGCAGGAAGAGCGCGATGAGGGCGACGTACGCGGCGAGCGCGACGATGCCCCGCTCCGCCCACAACTGCACGAGGTTGTTGTGCAGGTGCGGGATGCGGAAGCGCGGCGCGTCGGGCTTGCGGTAGAGCGGGTAAACCTCCTTCATGTTCCCCGGCCCGACGCCGAGGACGGGGAAGTCTTTGATGATCTCGACCCCGCCCTGGAACATGCGGATGCGGTCGAAGTTCGACGACTGCTTGGTGTCGAACGTCGACAGGAGCCGCGCGAAGTACGGCAGCGGCAGGAAGGTGATGACGACGATCCCGGCCGGCACCGCCCACGCCAGAAGCCGCGGCCGCTTCAGCGCCGCCACGACGAGCACCGCGCACAGCCAGCCCAGCCAGGCGCTGCGGGTGAAGGTCATGAGCAGGGTGAGCGTGGTCAGGATCGTGCCGCCGAGGAGCCAGAGGTTGCGAAGGTCGTGGACCCAGAGGATGAGAAAGATCAGCGCAACCGGCAGCAGGAGCCCCGAGTAGGTCATGACGTGGGGCGCGGGCCCGGTGATGCGGTGCTCGAGGTCGCGCTGATGGAAGGCGAAGTACTGCACGAAGCCGTAGAGCGAAGAGAAGACGCCGAAGGCGAGGAAGGTCTTCAGCGCCCATTCGCGCGTGCGCGGGACGTTGCGGAAGAGGATGAGCGCGGCCGGGAAGAGGAGGCACTTGAGCCACAGCGCGCTCTCACCGAAGGCGTGCTTGGAGGCGCCGTTGGCGATCGAGGAGATGGTCGAGTCGAGCGCGTAGACGAAGAGCGGGAAGTAGAGGATGTGAAAGGAGGGCTTGATCTCGCCGCGCCAGATGAGGACGGCGAGGGTGGCCAGCAGTCCGACGAGGGCGAGCTCGGAGGAAGCGATCCAGCCGGAGCAGAAGATGTGGGCGAGGTAGAAGAAGGTGGCGAGGGCCACGCCGCGGGTCACGCTTCCTCGAACGCTTCGTCCACCAGCATCACCGGAATGTCGCTCACGATCGGGTAGATCCGGTGGCACTTCACGCACTGCAAGCCCTGCTCGACGACCGGCTCCTCGCCTCGGAACTTCTCCCGGAACTTGTCCCGCACCGCGCCGGCCCGCGCCGCGGAGAGCGGCACCATGCGCACCTCCTCCTTGCAGAGCGGGCAGGCGAGAATTTCGAGCAATTCGGCGTCGACGGCCATTTGGCGCGCGAAGTGTAGCATTCGCCGCGCAATGCGAGTCCTGCACCTCGCCGCCGGCAACCGCTGGACGGGCGCGGCCGCGCCGGCCTTCTGCGAGGCCGCCGCGCTGCGCCAGGCCGGCGTCGACGCGCACTACGCCTACGTCGGCGGCTACAAGCTCGAGCAGAAGCTGGCCCGCGTCGACTTCGCCCACCCCACCATCGCCAAGGCCCAGAACCCCATCGCCTTCATCCGCACCGCCGCCGCCCTCGAGCACCTCATCGACCATCACGGCTTCGACGTCGTCCACGCCCACCTCACCTACGACCACGTCCTGGCGCGCTTCATCGCCGGGCGGGAGAGGCTGAAGATCGTGCGCACGTTCCACTCGCGGCGTGTGATCCGCGGCGACCCCTTCACGGCCGCGCTGATCCGGCGCACCGACGCGCTCTGCGTGGTCAACAACACGCTGGCCGAGGCGCCGCCGATCCGCGGCCGCTTCGCGCTCTACACGCCGCCGCCGCTCGATGCGCAGCAGTTCACCCCCGAGGGGCCGGACCTGCGCGCGGCCTATCACGTCGAGGATGGCGCGTTGCTGCTCATCGCCATCGGCAAGCTCGACCCCGAGCGCGGCTTCGAGGACGTACTGCGCACGTACGCGCTGGTGCGGAAGTCGATCGCCGGCGCGCGGCTGATGATCATCGGTCACGGCCCGCACCGCCCCAACCTCGAAGCGCTGGCCCGCGACCTCGGCGTCGACCCGATCTGGGCCGGCTACCACGAGGACGACCTCGCCGGGCATTACCGCGCCGCCGACGTCCTCCTCTTCACCGCGCGCGGCTCCGACGAGGGCCACCGCGCCGTGATCGAGGCCATGGGCTGCGGCGTCGTCCCCGCCACGTACCGCCTCGACGGCATGCCCGCGATCCTCGGCGAGCTCGGCGCGACGTCGCTGGCGCCGTCGTCGACGCCGGAGTCGCTCGCGCAAACGGTGATCGACATTGCCCAAGGCGATCTCGCCGCGTCGCGCCGCGAGGCGTTCGCGAGGTCCGCCGAGTTCTCCTACGCGCGCGCCGCGGAGCGCCTGATCAAACTCTACGAGTCGCTCTACGTTTAAGCGAGCATGCGCGATCGCACCGCGGTCGTCTTCACCTCGCTGGCCCTCGGCTTCGCCGTGCTTTATTGGATTGCCGTCGCGTTGTCGCGCAGCGGCGCGCTCCCCTTCTCGATGGAAAAGGCCGACTTCGTGCGCCAGTCCGTGGCCGGCACGATCGTCGGCTTCGTTTTGCGCGATTTCGGTCCGGCCATCGCCGCCGTGATCGCGCTCGCCGTCTGCCGTGGCCGCCGGGCGCTCGCCGCGCTCGGGCGGAGCATCGTGCAGTGGCGCGTCCCGGGACGCCTGTACGTTCTTGGGTGGTACGGACTCCTCGTGAACGTGGCCGTGATCATCGCCGGCTACGCCGCGCACGCGCTGCGCTTCGATCCGGGCGCATTCCAGCCGCTCAAGTTCGTGCTGCTCTTCTTCGTCATGATCGTGCTCGATGGTCCGCTGGGGGAGGAGATCGGCTGGCGCGGCGTGCTGCTGCCGCGGTTGCTCGAGCGCTGGAGTCCGCTCGCCGCCGCGGCCTTCGTCGGCGTGATTTGGTACGCCTGGCACGTGCCGCTTTACCTGGTGGACGGAAAATTGAGCACCGCGGCCGAGCACGTCTTCTTCCTCTATACGTGCATCGCGCTGTCGATCATCGTTACCTGGTTTTTCCTGAAGTCGGGCAGCAGCACGCTGCTGATGATCTACCTGCACGCGACGTCGAATTACGCGACGTTCCTGCGCTTCAAGCTGTTCCCGAAAATCGCCGACTCGCCGGCGATCATCTACGCGTATTGCGGCGCGCTGGCGGTGTTCGCCGTGCTGGCGGCCGTCAAATTGTCCGCAGCACGGCCCGCACCGGACTGGCGTCCCCGCCCCGAATCCGCAGCGGCGCCGCGATGAGCTCGTACGTCCCCTCGGCCACGTCGTCGAGCACGAGGCCCTCGAGGTTGGCCATGTCGTACTCGGCCAAGGCCTGGTGCGACTCCAGCGCCTTCGATTCGAATGGATCGACCGAGGGGGTGTCGATGCCGACGAGGACGACGCCATGCCCGTGCAGGACGTCGATGACCTCGGGCGAGAGGCTGGCGAAATCGTCGTTCCAGTTCCGCGGATCGGGGAACGTGCCGGTGCGGAAGAGCACCCGCGGCGCGGTGATGGCCTTGCCGGCGAGGTGCATCGGGCGGATGCGGTCGCCACGGTTGACGTTCACGTGCAGCACGATGCACTGGCCGATGTAGAGCTCGAGCGGGCGCGAGGCGATATCCCCGCCGCCGGCGGCGTAGTGGCTCGGGGCGTCGGCGTGCGCGCCGGCGTGCAGCGTGGTCCGGATGTCGGAGAGGGTCAGATGAGCGCCGGCGTCGATGTCGAGGCTGACGTTGCGCGCGAACGGCGTGTCGCCCGGCCAGACGGCGATCGAGGCGTCGAGAACCGGCGAGATGTCGATGAGCGTCATGCGCTCGCGATCACTTTCAGCTCGACCAGGATCGGCGTCGGCAGCGAGTCGACGCCGACGGTCGTCCGCGTCGGCTGCACGTGTCCGAGCGTCTCCGCGTAGGTGCGGTTGAAGCGCTCGAAGTCGCGCTTCATGTCGGTGAGGTAGACGGTCACGTCGAGGACCTTGTCCAGCGAGCTGCCGGCCTCCTCGAGGATGGCCTTGACGTTCGCGATCGTCGCCCGCGTCTGCGTCTCGATGTCGGGGCCGGGGATTTCGCCCGTGCCCGGCTTCCGCGGACCGACGCCCGACAGGAACAGCAAGTTGCCGACGCGCCGCGCGTGCGGGTACGGCCCGACCGGCGGCGCGGCGCGGTCGGTCGTCACGACCTCCGCCACGTTGTGCGTGTCGAGTCCCGTGCCGCTCGACTGCGCGAACGTGATCGGCGTCCCCTCATCGAACTCCTTCTCCCACTCGATCTCCTTCTGCGGGTTCGGCGTCAGCTCGACGATGGCGTTGCCCGTCCCCCACACCGGCTGGTAGTCCCACACCTTGCCGTCGTAGCGGTTGTGCTCGCCCATGAGCGCCGCGAGCCACCAGATGGCCTTGAAGCCCATGTCGGCGTTGGCTTCGCGGGCGAAGTCGCGCGCGACCTGGGCGACGTCTTCGAGCCGCCCCTCGCCGAGCATCTCCAGGATCTTGCGGTTCCACTCGTCGTCCTTGGCCGAGGAGACGCGGTCGTGGGCGGGATCGATGTCGGCGACTTCGTAGCGGTTGGAGAGGTTCGTGACGACGACGACGATGGTCTTCTTCCCGTACTGCTCGATGGCCGCGCGGCCGGCCATGCCGAGGGCGCGCGTCTCCTCGCGTTCCGCGTAGATGTTGCACGAGACGATGGAGGCGGGGATCGCATTCGACGGATTCAGCAGCTTCAGGGCCACGAC
>JBKOUP010000331.1:0-4423 GCA_046723495.1 Acidobacteriota bacterium | reverse complement strand
AACCAGGCCGCCGACCAGCTCGATCCGAGCTCGCCGAGCGTCGCCTTCACCAAGGCCGACGCCGCCGCCGGCGCCGGGGATTGGCTGACCGCACTCAAGAAGACCGCGCGCGGCTACGTCGACGCCTTCACGCAATATCGGGCCCGGCTGCTCAGCCGCAGCGACGTCATCGCCGTCGCGCTGCTGGCGCTGTTCCTCACCGGCGGGATCTTCGCCATCGCCCTCTTCATCCGCCACGGGCGCACCGCCGGGCACGACTTCCGCGAGATCCTCGGCGCGCACATCACCGGCGGCTCCGTGACGGTCCTGGCCGTCGCGCTGCTCTTCCTGCCGCTTTTCCTCTGGCTCGGCCCGGCCTGGCTGCTCGTTTGGTGGCTGATCATCTTCTTCGGCTACGCGAACCCGGCCGAGCGCTTCATGGCCATCGCCCTGGCGCTCCTCGTCGCCGCCGCGCCGGTGGCCCTCGACCTCGTTTCGAATCGCGTCGCCGGCGTGGAGAGCCCGGTGCTCGTCGCGGCCATCTCCAGCCAGGAGCGCAGCTACCAGCCCGACGCCCTGCGCCGCCTGCAGGAGCTCATCAACGTCGTTCCCGACCGCCCGCTGCTGCACCTCCTCCTCGGAAATCTCGAGGTCATGGAAGGGAACCCGCAGCAGGCCGCGAACAGCTACCGCCGCTCCGTCGAGCTGCGCGACAACGCCGGCGCGCACGTCAACATCGGCAACCTGCATTTCCTCGACAACGACGTCCCCGCGGCGATCAACGAATACCAGAAAGCGGAGACGCTCGATTCGAACCTGGCCATCGCCTTCTACAACCACTCCGTGGCCAGCGGCGAGGCCTTCCACTTCGACGATCAGGCCCGCATGCTCGACCAGGCCAAGCGCATCGATCCCTCGGTCGAGAAGCAGGCCACGAATCAGAAGATCGTCTGGTACCGGCCACCGATCTCGACGGCCTGGCGCGAGGCGGAGACCATCGCCCGCCTCGGCGCGGCCCGCACGCTCTTCGGCAACTACGCCTTCTTCGATCCGCTGGCCAGCGCCAAGAACCCCGTGACCCTCGGCTGCCTCCTGGCCGCGATTCTCGCGCCGCTGCTGTTCATCAAGCGCCGCCGGGCCGGCTTCGCCGGCTCCTGCATCAAGTGCGGGCGCACCTTCTGCCACCGCTGCAAGTCGGCGCGCGAGAGCGCCACGTACTGCACGCAGTGCATCCACATCTATCTGAAGCGCGACGGCGTCTCGCTGGCCACGAAGCGCGAGAAGCTCGACCAGGTCGTCGAGTTTCAGAGCGGCACGGCGCGGCGGAACAAGATCTTCGCCGCCTTCGTCCCCGGCTCGGGGCAGCTCCTCGAAGGGCGCACCGTCGCCGGCGTCCTCGGCGTCTTCCTCTTCATCTTCTTCGTGGCCCTGGCGGTGCTGACCGGGCGGCTCGCGCCGGTGCTGGTGCCGGGGAGCACGGCCCAGATCGTCGTGCGCGTCGCGGCGATCGTCCTGGCGATCATCGTGTGGATTTTGATGACGCCGCCGGTGCTCCGGCGGAAAGTGACGGCGTGAGATGGCACTCGAAGGAACGCTGAAAGACTTCAGCCTCGCCGACATCTTCCAGCTGATCGGCCTGCAGCGGAAGACCGGCGTGCTCACGCTGCGCTCGAAGGACGACACCGTCACGGTGACGTTCCTCGACGGCAAAGTCGTCGGCGCCGACTCGCTCAGCCATCGCCTGGAGAACCGCCTCGGCTCGGTGTTGATCAAGAGCGGCCTGCTGACGCAGGACCAGCTCGCGCACGCCCTGGCCATCCAGAAGGAGACGCTGCAGCGCCTCGGTTTCGTGCTCACGCATTACGGCATCATCTCCGCCGACGCGCTGAAGCAGGCCATCCAGCTCCAGATCCTGCAGATCGTCTATCGCCTCTTCCGCTGGAAGGACGGCGACTACCACTTCTCGCAGGAGACCACGATCGAGTACGACCGCGACAACGTCGTGCCGATCACCGCCGAGTCGATCCTGATGGAAGGCGCGCGGATGATCGACGAGTGGCCGATCATCGAGAAGCGCATCCGCTCGTACGACATGGTCTTCCGCAAGAAGCTGACGGACCAGGAAATCGTCGTCTCCGATGAAGCGGACGAGGTGCAGTTCGAGGAGGGGACGGTCGCGGGCCGCCGCCGCCGCGGTCTGACCGAGAAGATCCGCATCTCCCCCGAAGAGAAGCACGTGTACGACCTCGTCGACGGCACGATGACGGTCGGCGACGTCGTGGAAGTCTCGAAGTTCGCCGAGTTCGACACGGTCAAGGCGCTGTACGAGCTCCTGACGCGCGACCTGATCGAGGAAGTGCGCGGCGCCGCGGCGCAGACGGTGCTGGAGCAGACGCCGGTCGACGAGGCCGAGGTCGCGGAGACGCCCGTGCCGCTGCCGCTGGTGGCCGTGCTGGCGCTGCTGGCGATCCTCTCGATCGCGACGTCGTTCAAGAACCCGCTGAACTCCCTCCGCCCGCTCGGCCGCGACTCCGCGGTGTCCGAGACGCGCAAGGCGATCTCGATGCAGCGCATCGCCCACATCCGCTCCGCCATCGACGAGTACAGCTCCGTGAACGGCCGCCTCCCCTCCCGCCTCACCGACCTCGCGCCGTTCTACATCTCCGCGCACGAGCTGAGCGACCCGTGGGGCAACGCGTACAAATACCTGCAGCAGCCCCAGAGCTATCTCGTGATCGGCTTCACCCCCGACGGCCGGCCGGACACGGACCTGTTCCTCTCGCACGCGATCGACGCGGGATCAAGCGCCACGACGGTGTCGAAGCCGGTGACGGGGGGGATTCAGCTGGTAGACTGAAGGACGTATGAGCGAATACACGGCCATCGTGAAGGACGCCGGCAACTGCTGGATCGGCTGGATCGAAGAGGTTCCGGGCGTGAATTGCCAGGAGCCGACGCGAGCGGACCTGCTCGAGACGCTGCGAATCACGCTGCAAGAGGCACTTGAGCAGAACCGCGCAGAGGCTCGGGAGGCCGCCGGCGAGGCATTCGAGGAAACGCGTATCGCGATATGAAGCGCCACAAGGTCGACCGTTGGCTCAGCGACCACGGCTGTCGCACCTGACTCAGCCCCCCACCACCCGCAGCCGCCGCCCCTCCACCCCGAACCGCACCGGCGTCGTGGTCATGTACTCGCCGTCGCCGTAGACCTTGAGCGTCTCGTCGGATTCGAACGAAAATGCCGGCGCGCGGCGGATCTCCACGAACTCGCTCTTCACGTGCGCGCCGCTGTAGGCGCGCGGCATCGTCATCAGCAGTTGCCAGCGCGAGGTGCGGTGGACGATGCAGGCGTCGAGCTGGCCGTCATCGAGTCTGGCGTCGGGGGCGATGCGGATCCCGCCGCCGTACTGCCGCGAGTTGCCGACGGCGACGAACATGATCGGCGACGGCGGCGCGCCGTCGATCGACACGCGGTGCGGCTGGAAGCGCGGCAGCAAGCGCAGCGTGGCGTACGTATAGACGATCGATCCGCGCAGCCAGCGGATCGAATTCGCGTACTCGTTGACCTCTGAATCGAAGCCGAGGCCGGCCACGCCGAGGTAGCGAATCCCGTTGGCCAGGGCCACGTCGACCTCGCGCACGTCGCCGCGCACGGCCACCTCACAGGCTCTTCGGACGTCGCGCGGCACGTTGCAGACGTCGGCAAAGTCGTCGCCGGATCCGAGCGGCAGGACTGCGAACGTGCCGCGCTCGAGGTCGAAGTCGCGGACGGCGTGGTGCACCGAGCCGTCGCCGCCGCAGATCACCACGCGATCGACGCTGCCGTCGCGCGAGGCCTCGGCCGCGGCACGGGCCAGATCGTCGGCGCTCGTCGTCGCGTACAGCTCCGCGCTCGCGCCGAGGGCGCGCAGATGCTGCTCGACCTCGGGCATGCGCCGCGCCACCCGGCCGCGCCCGCCGGTAGGGTTGTAGAGCACTCGGAGCCGCAACGGAATCCAGTATGCCCTTCGCGCGTATAAATTTGCACCATGAAGCGCACCCGTATCCTGATCGTCCTCTTCGTCGTCTCTCTCGCCTGCCGTCCGACCGAGTCGCAGACCGTGCGCCAGCAGCCGCGGCAGGAACGCGCCCCCATCCCGCAGTCCGTCAGCGCCGCCAGGCGGACCCCCGTCGTCGTCGTTGCTCACGACGTCCTGCCGGCTGTCGTCAACATCCAAGCCGAGTCCACCATCCGGCGCCGCGAGATCGACCCCTTCTTCGATCCCTTCGGCTTCTTCGGCGGAAACCGCGAGTACCACACCCAGTCCCTCGGCTCCGGCTTCGTCTGGTCGAGCGACGGCATCATCATCACGAACAACCACGTCGTCGAGGGCGCGTCGTCGATCAGCGTCAACTTCAACGACGGCTCCAAGCTCCCGGCGAAGTTGATCGGCGTCGATCCCGA
>JBKOUP010000436.1:0-3977 GCA_046723495.1 Acidobacteriota bacterium | reverse complement strand
GTCACCCCGAGCGTGAGTGAGGGGCCTGGGCGGGCGGCGGCGGCGCTGCCGGCGCCGTGCTCGTTGCCGGCTCCCGCGCCCGCGACGGCCGCGCCGATCGCGCTTCCCGCGCCCGTCTCGCGCGTGGCCTCGATCGACCTCACGCCGAAGGCCGAGCTCTGCCGCGTCATCCGCATCCGCGCGTTCGACATGGCCCACGCCAGGGTCGAAGCCCGCATGGCCCTGGCCGAGATGCGCGGCACGCACGCCCTCCGCGTCGTCGTGGTCGTGCCCGACGTCGAGGTCCCGGCCGATCCCACCTCGTTATAAATTGACACGCATGAAAAGATTCGCCGTCGCGCTCACCGCGTCGCTGCTCATCGTGTCGAATCTCACCGCCGCCGAGCTCTCCGCCCAAGACCTCGACAAGCGCCGCAAGGCGCTGCAGGACCTGCTGCGCGAGCAGTGGGAGTACACGCTGCGCACGCAGCCGGAGTTCGCCTCGATCCTCGGCGACAAGCGCTACAACGACCGCTCCAGCGACGTTTCCGAGGCCGCGCAGCGCAAGGACGCCGAGGAGACGCGGCGCTTCATCCGCCGTTTCGAGGCCATCGGCACCACCGGCTTCTCCGAGCAGGAGACGCTCGACAAAGTCCTCATGCTCCACTACCTCCGCGACAACCTGGAGGACTTCGAATTGAAAGAGTGGGAGATGCCGGTCACGCAGATCAGCGGCATCCACCTCTTCGCCGCGCAGTTCCCGTCGCTGCTGACCTTCACCGGCGCGAAGGACTACGACGACTACGTCAAGCGCATGCACGCCTTCCCGAAGCAGATGGACGACACGATGGCCATCCTGCGCAAGGGAATGCATGACGGCCTGATGCCGCCGAAGTTCCTGCTCGAGAAGGTGGCAGTGCAGGCGTCCGGAATCGCCTCGGAAGCGCCGGAGAAGACGCCGTTCGCGGAGCCGCTGCAGAAGTTTCCATCGTCGCTCTCCGAGGCCGAGCGCGCGCGGATCCGCGCCGAGTTCCTCGAAGCCATCCGCGGCAGCGTGCTCCCCGCGTACGCGAAGTTCGCCAAATTCGTGAAGGACGAGTACGCGCTGCATGGCCGGACGGAGGTCGGCATGTGGGCGCTCCCCGACGGCGTCCACCGCTACAACGTCCGCGTCCGCCACAGCACGACCACGAATCTCACCGCCGATCAGATTCACGAGATCGGCCTGCGCGAGGTGGCCCGCATCGAAGGGGAGCTGCTGCAGGTCGCCAAGCGCCTCGGCTACAACGATCTGAAGTCGGTGGCCAAGGCCGCTGACGAGAATCCGAACCTCCGCGCCAAGTCGCGCGAGCAGATCCTCGACCTCTACCGCCACTACATCGACCAGATGTACGCGAAGCTCCCGCAGCTCTTCGGCCGCCTGCCGAAGGCGAAGCTCGTCGTCGTGCCGACCGAGGCCTTTCGGGAGAAGGAGGCGCCGGGGGCGGAGTACCAGTCCGGCGCGCCCGACGGCTCGCGCCCCGGCCGCGTGGAGGTGAACACGAGCGAGCCGCAGTCGCGCAAGATCATCTCCATCGAATCGACCTCGTATCACGAGGGCGTCCCCGGCCATCACATGCAGATCTCGATCGCCCAGGAGCTGTCCGGAATCCCGGAGTTCCGTAAAAACCTCCTCGGCTTCACGGCCTACGTCGAGGGATGGGCGCTCTACTCCGAGCGCCTCGGCAAGGAGGTCGGCTTCTACCAGGATCCGTGGAGCGACTACGGCCGCCTGCAGGACGAGATGCTCCGCGCCATCCGCCTCGTCGTCGATACCGGCCTGCACGCGAAGAAGTGGACGCGCGCGCAGGTCGTGCAGTATTTCCACGACCACTCCGCGCAGGACGAGATCGAGATCCAGAACGAGACGGACCGCTACATCGTCTGGCCCGGCCAGGCCCTCGGCTACAAGATCGGACAGCTGAAGATCCTGGAGCTGCGCGAGAAGCAGAAGCAGAAGCTCGGCGACAAGTTCGACATCCGCGCGTTCCACGACGCGGTCCTCGGCGCGGGGGCGTTGCCGATGGATGTGCTGGAAGCAAGGTTTAGATAGTTCTTGGTTCTTGGTTCTTAGTTCTTAGTTTTTGTGCTCTGCCGAGTGGCAGCGCTCGTGACGACGGCGGAACCGAACAACTAAGAACCAAGAACCAAGAACTAAGAACTTCCTCATGCCCGAACTACCCGAGGTCGAGCTCTACGCCCGCTACTTCGCGCGCCACGCGCTGGGGCAGCGCATCGCCCGCGTGCGCGTGCTCGACGAGCGCATCCTCGGCGCGGTGCGCAAGGACGTTTTTTCGCGCGTGCTGCGCGGGCACACGTTCACGCGCGTCCACCGCCACGGCAAGCACCTCTTCGCCGATGCCGGCGGCGTCTGGCTCCATCTCCACTTCGGCATGACCGGCGATCTGTCGTACTCCGTCGATGCCCGGCCGCGCTTCGCCCGCGTCGTCTTCGACTTCGACAACGGCGCGCACCTGGCCTTCGAGGACATGCGCCTCTTCGGCGTGGCTGACACCGTCGACGATCCGCAGACGTACATCCGTCTGCACGCGCTCGGCCCCGATCCGTTGTCGCTCGACCTCGCGCGCTTCCGAGCCCGCCTGGACGGGCGCCGCGGGGCCACGAAGTCGCTGCTGATGTCGCAGGACGTCATCGCCGGCATCGGCAACCTCTATGCGGACGAGACACTGTTCCAGACCTCCGTCGCGCCGCGCCGTCCCGTCGATCGCCTCTCGTCCGCGGAAGTGAAGGCGATCTTCACCACGATGCGCAAGATCCTCCTCACCACGATCGAGCGGAAGGAGCGCGGCGACGACTATCCGCCGCGCTACCTCATCCATCACCGCGAGGAGGGCGCGCACTGCCCGCGCTGCGGCGGGACGATCGTGAAGTCGATCGTCTTCGGCCGGACGACGTATTCGTGTGCACGGCACCAAACGTGAACGCGCGTTTGGGCATGGAGATCATCAAAGCAATCGACAAGCAGCCGGGACTCGAGGAGCTTGCCAGCACGCTGCAGAAAGCGGTGCGCGCGGCGCTGCCCCGCGAGATCAAGAACGCATTGCACGGGATCTGGCTCGGCCACCCGCTGCACCCGGCGCTCGTCGACGTGCCGCTCGGCGCCTGGACGGTGGCGCTGGTGCTCGACGCGCTGGAGAGCATGAGCGGCCGCCGGGAACTGCGCGGGGGCGCCGACGCGGCGGTGGCCGTCGGACTCGTCGGCGCGGTCGGCGCGGCGCTCGCCGGTCTGGCCGACTGGTCGGAGACGGACGATCGCGGCAAACGCCTCGGCGCGGTGCACGGGCTGCTCAACGTCGCCGCCGCGGCGATGTACGCGACGTCGTATGTGCTGCGCAAACGGAAGTCGTCGCGGCAGACGGCGGTGTCGCTGTCGATGCTCGGCTACGCCGTCGGCGCGAGCGCGGCCTACCTCGGCGGACACCTCGTCTTCGGCGAGCAGGTCGGCGTCGACCACACCGCCACCGCGGACCAGAAGAAGCCGGAGAAGTACACCGCCGTGCTGGCCGCCGACGACCTCGCGGAAGACAAACCGACGCGCGTCGAGGCCGACGGTGTCGCCATCGTGCTCGTCAAGCGCGGCGATCGCATCTATGCCCTGACCGCCACCTGCCCCCACCTCGGCGGCCCGCTCGACGAAGGAAAGCTCGTCGGCGACGCGATTCAGTGCCCGTGGCACAACTCCGAGCTCGCACTCGACGACGGACACGTGGTCAACGGCCCGACCGCATTCCCCGCGCGCTGCTTCGACGTGCGCGTGCGCAGCGGGCAGATCGAGGTTCGGGCGCGGCAGTAGAATTGTCGCCGATGGGTGAAGTCCGCACGCGGGTGGTTCTCGTCAATCAGGGAGATATCGTCCTCGCGGAGGCCGGCGTGCTGAAGGGAGCGCCGCGGCGACTCGATATCGACGCGGTTGTCGATACCGGCGCCGTGATGACGCT
>JBKOUP010000346.1:0-4428 GCA_046723495.1 Acidobacteriota bacterium | reverse complement strand
CACTGGAACTGGGTGGGGTCGTCTGCGGAGCCGTACTCTGGCACCCAATACGAGCCGACGAGGAACTTGTCGTAGCGGAGCATGTCGACGAGCGGATAGCTGCAGACCACCGCGTGCACGAGGTCGGGATGCTGGGTGAGCATGGCCGTGACCAGCAGCCCGCCGTTCGAGCCGCCGCTCACGCCGAGGTGGCCCGGCGACGTGTAGCGCTGATCGATCAGGTAGTGCGCCGCGGCGGCGAAGTCGTCGAACACGTTCTGCTTGTTCGCCAGCATCCCGGCCTGGTGCCACGGCTCGCCGAACTCCGCGCCGCCGCGGAGATTCGCCAGAGCCCAGACGCCGCCGTGCTCCGCCCACGTCACCGCCGTCGCCGAGAAATTCGGGAGCTGGCTCAGGCTGAAGCCGCCGTAGCCGGTCAGCAGGGTCGGATTCGTGCCGTTGCGCTGCAATCCCTTTTTGTAGAAGAGGAACATCGGCACCTTCGTGCCGTCCTTCGACGTGTACCAGACCTGTTCGACCGTGAAGTCGTCGCTCTTCACCGGGACGTCGGGCTTGAAAAAGACGCTGCTCTTTTCCGTCTGCGGGTCGTACGTGTAAATCGTCGACGGCAGCGCAAAGGACGTGAAGCGGTAGAACGCCACGGGCGAATGCCACGTGCCGCTGACGTCGCTGAGCGATCCGAGGACGTCGAAGTGGATCTCCTCGTGCTTCTTGCCGCCGAGGTCGTAGCCGATCACGCGCGGCTGGACGTCTTCCAGGTAGCGGCAATAGACCTTGCCGCCGACCGGCGACGTCCCCTGCAGCGCCGCGTTCTTGTTCTCCGGCACGAGCTCCTTCCAGTTCTCGCGGCCGGGATTGACGATCGGCACGCTCATCACGCGGTCGTTCGGCGCGTTCCAGTTCGTCTGGATGACGAGCGTGTTGCCGGCGAAGTCCGCGTACGAGCGCGCCTCGAGATCCTTCGTCACCGTCTGGATGCCTTCGTCGCGGCGGAGGTCCTTCACGTAGACCTCCGTCTTCTTCGGCGCCGAGCCGTAGAGGACGTGGATCAGCAGATAGCGGCCGTCGTCGGAGAGCACGGTGGTGATGATCTTCTCCGGCCCATAACCGTCGCCGAACAGCGTCTCCTCGGCGCCGCCATCGAGACCGCGGCGGAAGACGCGGTCGCCCTCTTTCGTGTGGCGCGAGTAGTACGCGCTGCGCTGCGCGACGGCGACGCCGAAGTAGCGGCCGAGCGGCAGCGGCGTGCCGATGTCGTGGCGGGTGTCGACGTCGTAGAAGTGCGTCTCCGTCTCGTCCGCGCCGCCGTGGCGGACGTAGTACGCGATCAGCTTCCCATCCCCTGTCACGTCCTCGATGCCGACGCTCGTCGTGTGCTTCGGGTCCATCGGCAGCGGGTCGATGAGGAGGACGTCAGGGCCCGTGGCGCTCTCCCGCATGTAGATTGCGTACTGGTCGGCGCCCTTCGGCCGCTTGGCGAAAAAGTAGCGGCCGGCGTGCACCTGAGGCGTTCCAACCTGATCGATATTCAGCATTTGCTCGATCCGGGTGGCGGCGGCCTGCTTCTCCGGGAGCTTGCCGATCAGCGAATCGGTGTAGGCGTTCTGGCGGCCGATCCAGTCGCGCGTCGCCGGGGCCTCCTGGTCCTCGAGCCAGCGATAGGGGTCGGTGACCGTAACTCCATGCAGCGTCTCGGTTACCGGCTTCGCTTCGGTCGCTGGAGGCGCGGATTTCGGGATCTGAGTGGCCGTCGCGCAGGCGACAAAAATGGTGAGTGCGAGGAGGGCGAGCTTGCGATTCATGGGCCGAATTGTAGCCGCGGAATGAACCCGCCGCCGCGCCCGGTTAACACCGCCGCGATGTAGAATGAGCTGACGCAGAAGGGGGGGATTGGGATGCCTCTGGTTCACGTGAAAGAGGACGAGACCTTTGAAAATGCGCTTCGCCGGTTCAAACGGAAGTGCGAGAAGTCGGGAATCCTCTCCGAACTGAAGAAGCGGCAGCATTACGAGAAGCCAAGCACCAAGCGGAAGCGCAAAGCAATCGCGGCACGCAAAAAAGTGCTGCGCAAGCTCGCCGAAGAGCGCCGCGCCGGCTACTGATCGACGCACCAAAGAACGACTGACGGGGACCCGAAGTTCGGGTCCCCGTTGTTTTTCTGGTAGATTTTCCCCAGTCTCCCCCAACCCAGGCCAGTCGGAAGGGCGTCTTGATCCACGCGCTCGCGCTTCTGCTGCTCCTTCTCGGCCGCGCCGCTGCCGCGCCGCCGAAGCCGCTGGCCGGCTACAACGAGATTGTCGTCGAGCGCTTCACCGTGCAGACGAGCTGCGAGTTCTCTCCGCTGCAGTCGGATGCCCTGCAACAGACCGCGGTGACCCGGTTGCGCGCTAAGAAGCTCGCTGCCGTGATCGACGGGCTCGACGCGGCCGGCGCCGAGGCCGCCGGCGCGCCGCCCGGCGACGGGGTGAAGCGGTTGAAGGTGACGGCGACGGTGGTGGAGTTCGCGCGGGGCAGCCGGACGGCACGCTCGATCGGCATCGGCGCCGGCGCGACGAAGCTGCGCGTCCGCTTCACCATTAAAGATGCCGCGACCGGCGCCGAGCTCGTCACCGCCGAGCACCTCGGCCGCTACAGCTACGGCGGCGGCACGAACGAGGCGGGATTCAACGCGGTGGCGTGCGAGGTGGTGGATGGCCTGATCGCGGATATTGAGAAGAACCGATAGGTCGGAATACCACCTGATCCCATCACGTCTACGTCGCGGACATGAACGCCTCCCCTCTCGAGATCGAACGCGTGCTGACGCTGATCGCGCTCGAGGCCAAGTCCTCCCTCGGCAAGGATGCCATCGCCCGCCGCCGCCCGCTGCGCACGCTCGGCGAGTGCGAGGCCGCGCAGGCCGACCTCGCGGAGATGGTCCGCTTCTACCACCGCGACGGACTCCTGCCGCTGGCCGGCCTCACCGACGTCGCCGCGCTCTTCGCGCGCGAGTCGGTGCTCGATCTCGAGGAGTCGTGGGTCGTCGTCCGCGCCGCGCGGGCCACGCAGGCTGTCCGCGAGACCTTCCTCCGCAGCGACGGCTACCCGCGCCTCGCCGCGCATGCGCACGCCATCCCCAACCTCGACGAGATGCTCGGGAAACTGAACAAGTACTTCACCCGCGACGGCAAGCTGCGCGAGGAAGCGTCGGCGGAATTGAAAGCGATCCGCCAGCGTGTGCAGCAGAAGCGCGCCGCGATCCAGCGCGTCCTCACCGACGTCATGAACCGCAGCGCCGACGCCATCCAGGAGCCCCTCATCGTCCTGCGCGGCGACCGCTACTGCATCCCTGTCCGCGCCGATCACCGCAACGCCGTCACCGGCATCCTGCACGAGCGCTCCGGCTCCGGCGCCTCGTTCTTCATCGAGCCGATGCCGGCCATCGAGTTGAACAACGACCTCGCCGATCTCCTGATCCAAGAGCGCGAGGAGATCGCCCGCATCACTCGGTTCGTCTCGCAGGTCATCGTCGACAACGAGGGCGACGTCCTCGCGGCGACGCACGCCGGCGGCGAGATCGACGCCCTGCAGGCCTGCGCCGTCTTCCACGACGTCGTCGGCGCCGCGCGGCCGGCGTTCAACGACGACCACGTCCTGCGCATCCTCGACGGCCGCCACCCGCTGCTCGACGAGCGCCTCGCCTCCGGGCGCGAGGATGCCTTCGGCGAGCAGCCCACCGGCCGTCCCGTCGTTCCGATCACCGTGCAGCTCGACCGCGAGCAGACCGCGCTCGTCATCAGCGGCCCGAACGCGGGCGGCAAAACGGTGGCGCTGAAGACGACCGGCATTCTCGTGGCGATGGCGATGAGCGGCCTGCCGGTGCCGGCCGCGGACGGGACGAACATCCCGATCGTCGACGCCTTGCACGTCCTGATCGGCGACGACCAGTCGCTGCTCGAACATCTCTCGACGTTCTCCGCATACCTCGTGCGATTGAAGCGCGTCGTCGACCGCGCTACGGAGCGTTCGCTCGTGCTCCTCGACGAGCTCGGCTCCGGCACCGACCCCGAGGAAGGGGCGGCGCTGGCGGCGGCGGTCATCGAGCATCTGCTCGACGCCGGCGCGCTGATGATCGTCACGACCCACCTCTCCGCGCTGAAGAGCTTCGCCGTGAACGACGCGCACATCGTGAACGCGTCGATGGAGTTCGATTCGGCGACGGGGCAGCCGACGTACCGGATGATCGCCGGCATCCCCGGCCGCAGCCGGGCCATCGACGTGGCGAAGATGATCGGCCTCCCCTCCTCGGTCATCGGCCGCGCCCGCGAGCGCCTGGGCGATCGCTACGTCGAGACCGACGCCCTGCTGGCCGAGCTGCAGAAGAAGATGTCCGAGGTGCTCACCGCGCGCGACGAGGCGCTGCGCGCGCGCGACGCACTGGCCGCCGAG
>JBKOUP010000046.1:0-9431 GCA_046723495.1 Acidobacteriota bacterium | reverse complement strand
GCCGAAGTCCGTCCCGCCGACGACGACGTGGGCCTTGCGCCGCCCGGCCGCTTCGTTGCCGCGCGGGAGTACCAGCGTGTCGGGCGAGGCCGTGTCGACGACGGCGGCGACGGTGCGGCCGTCGACGCTCACGTTGATCATCGGCTCGGCGGCGAAACGAAACACCTTCATCTCCGCGCGCTCGATGCCGAGGCGGCTGAACGTCACCAGGCCGGCGCGGTAGTCGATCGTGATCGAGTTGCGGCCCCACACGTCCGCGCCGACGATGGCGTCGCCGACGCCGTGCAGGTCCATCACCACCGGCGTGAACTGCAGCGCCTCACGCTCGTTCAGCTGCAGCGCGTGCGGCGAGCTCGGGGGGAGCGCAGGCGCGTAAGCCGCATCGAGCAGCGTGCGCTGCTCGGCCGTGCCGAGGAGGAAGCGGCCGGGGCGGCCGTCGATCGTCACCGACGACAGCACGATCAGGTTTTTCCGGAGCGTGAAGGCGACGTTGAATTCCTGGCCGACCGGCTCGTTCTTCCACGGAACGTTCAACGAGCACGCGGCCAGGATCAACGTTGCGGTCAGCAGTGATTTCGAGTACATACCGTCGCCGCTGCAACTAGGAGGCCTCAAAGAAATGCCCACCCTCAGTGAATTCAAGAATGAGCCGCTGACGGACTTTAACAAACCGGAGAACAAGGCGGCCATGGAAGCGGCGCTCGCCAAAGTGCGCGCCGAGTTCGGCCGTGAATATCCGCTGGTCATCGGCGGCGAGCACATCACCGGGCTGAAGACCTTCGAGTCGATCAACCCCGCGCACAAGGATCAGGTCCTGGCGCGGTTCCAGCGCGGCACGCGCGCGCACGTGGAGCAGGCCGTCGACGCGGCCTGGAAGCGCTTCGAGGATTGGAAGCGGCAGCCGGTCGAGGTCCGCGCCGGACTGCTCCTGAAGGCCGCGGCGCTGATGCGGGAGCGGAAGCACGAGTTCTCGGCGACGATGATCTACGAGGTCGGCAAAACCTGGCCCGAGGCCGACGCCGACACCGCCGAAGCGATCGACTTCCTCGAGTTCTACGCGCGCGAGGCCTATCGCTACGCCGGCGAGCAGCCGATCACGAAGATCCCCGGCGAAGAGAACGAGCTGGTCTACATCCCGCTCGGCGTCGGCGCGGTCATCCCGCCGTGGAACTTCCCTCTCGCCATCATGGCCGGCATGACCTCGGCCGGCGCCGTGACGGGGAACTGCATCATCCTCAAGCCGTCCTCGGACTCGGCGTGGATCGCCTGGCGCTTCTTCGCGTTGCTCGAGGAGTCGGGGATGCCGCCCGGCGTCGTCAACTTCGTGAGCGGCGGCGGCGGCGAGGTCGGCGATCCGCTGGTCTCGCATCCGCGCGTCCGCTTCATCTCCTTCACGGGCTCGAAGGAGGTCGGGCTGCACATCAACGAAGTCGCGGCGAAACCGCAAAAAGGGCAGATGTGGATCAAGCGCGTCGTCGCGGAGATGGGCGGCAAGGACGCCATCATCGTCGACCGCGAGACCCGCGATTTGGACGACGCCGCGACCGCCGTCGTCGCGTCCGCGTTCGGATTTCAGGGACAGAAGTGCTCGGCCTGTTCGCGGCTGATCGTCGACGCGGCGATCTTCGACGCGTTCATTCCGAAGGTCGTGGCGAAGACGAAGGCGCTGCGCATCGGACCGCCGGAGACGGCCGAGGCGCAGGTCGGCCCGGTGGTGAACGAGTCGGCGATGAAGAAGATCAAGGAGTACATCGACAAGGGCGCGCGCGAAGGCGAGCTCCTCGCCGGCGGCAACGTGCGCGCCGACGAGGGCTTCTTCGTCGAGCCGACGGTGATCGGCCCCGTGGCCGCGGACTCGACGATCGCGCAGGAGGAGATCTTCGGCCCCGTCCTCGCCGTCATCAAGGCGAAGGACTTCGACGACGCCCTGCGCATCGCCAACGACTCGGAGTTCGGCCTGACCGGCGCGGTCTTCACCGACAACGAGGAGAAGATCCGCCGCGCCCAGGAGGAGTTCTTCGTCGGCAATCTCTACGTGAACCGCAAGTGCACCGGCGCGCTCGTCGGCGTGCATCCCTTCGGCGGCTTCAACATGTCGGGCACCGATTCGAAGGCCGGCGGCCGCGACTACCTCGGCCTGTTCCTGCAGGCGAAGGCGATTGCCCGGAAGAAATAAGCGCCACCCTCTCCCCGCGTGCGAGGAGAGGGATCTCATCAATCCAGCTTGAACGTCACCGTCAAGTTGAAAATCACCTCCACCGGCTCGCCGTTGAGCGTGCCCGGCTTGAACTTCCACTGCTTCACCGCCTCGACGGCGCTCTCGCTCAGGCCCAGCGGCAGGCCTTTGATGACCTTCACCTGCTCGACGCCGCCGTCCTTGTTGATGATGGCCTCGACGATCACGACGCCGTTGACGTGCCCTTTGCGGGCCATATCGGGATAGATGGGATCGACCTTGTGCTGAATGATCGGCGCCTTCACGTCGCCGCCGACGCGCAGCGGTCCGTCCGGCTTGGGCGGCGGCGGGGGAGGAGGCGCTGTGTCCGTTCCCGTTCCGCCAACCTGTCCGCCGAGCTGCCCGCCCAGCACGCCGCCGACCGTTCCGCCGACGACACCGCCTTGCACGCCGCCGACGACGCCACCCGGAACGCCGCCGGGCACGCCGCCCGGCTCGCCCGCGGGCTGATCACTCGACGACGATGACGACGACGTGTCCGTCGCCGCGACCGGCTGAACCTTCGGCACTTCCTTCGGGATCTCGCGCGGCTGCACGAACGACGTCTTCGGGATTTGCACCGGCTTCACCGTCGTCGCCGGCGTCGGCGCGGAGTGCCCCGCGGGTGGCGGGGGTGGGGGCGGCGGCGGTGGGGCGGCGTGCGTCGCGATGAACGCGCGAATCGGCTTATCCTCGGCGGCGATCTTGTGCGTCGCCGTCGCCCCCATGACCACGATCAACGCGATGACCAGCCCATGAACGCCGAGCGACGCGACGGAGTATCGCCACCCTTTCGACTTCGCGCCGCGATTTCCCAACGACTCGATGAGGTTGCTCTCCAGATCCATCAGGTCCTCCTCCGGACGTATAGTTATTTAGCAAGACTGAAACCAGATGTTTGCACCTTTAGAATCAATGAGTTACTATCAGTTTTCGTGCGTTCCGGAGCCTTCCTCGGATTCCTGCTTCTGCTCGGCTGCGCGACCGCCTCGGATACCGTCCACGTCGCCCGCAACCAGCTCTTCCGCGGCCGGACGGCGCTGACGCCGCGCTTCGCCGCGATCGACTCCTTCGACGTCTCGCTCGACCGCCGCGAAGTCGTTTTCTCCGCGAAGCGGACGACGAGCTTCGACGTCGGCCTCGTCTCGCTCGACGGCAGCGACATCCACTGGATCCCGGAAGATCCGAACGACGAGGTCGCCGTGCAGTGGGCGCCGCGCGGCAACAAGGTCAGCTACGTCGTCCGCACGCCCGTGGGCGACATCGTCCGCACCGTGCACATCCCGACGTCCGTGCAGGTGGCGGTCGACTTTCCGTACGCGTCGGTGCGCTCGCTCCGCTGGGCGCCCGACGGCGAGCGTTTCTTCGTCGTCGTCACCAGTCCCGACGCCTCGGAGCGCACGGAGTCGATGCGCTACGGCGGGGAGGAGCGCCGCGTCGAGACTGCGCCGAAGGTCCGCCTCGACGTCGTCGTCGAGCCGCTGGCCGGGGGCATCGTCCTCCGCCCGAGCGCGCTCCACTACAACGAGAAGCTGCCGCTCGTCGTCTGGATCGCGCCGCGCCTCTTCGACTGGAGCGACGCCCGCGGCGCGCTGCTGCAGCGCGATCGCGTGGCCTGCGTGATCGTCACCAAGCCGCCCGACGAAGCGTTCTGGACCGTGGTGCGTGCCGTGCCGTGGATCGACGCCTCGAAGCCTTTAGTACAATCCGCCGCGGAATGACCGCAGAGGAAACCGAAAAAAAGTCGACGCTTCGCGAGTACTACGAGGCGCTGCTCATCGCCATCATCTTCGTCAACTTCGCCCGCATCTTCGTTTTCCAGGCCTTCAAGATCCCCACCGGGTCGATGGAAGACAACCTCAAAGTGGGCGATCACATCATCGTCAACAAGTTCATCTACGGACCGGTGCCGCGGCCGTGGCTGTCGGCGTTTCCGCTGCGCGACATCAAGCGCGGCGACATCATCGTCTTCCGCTTTCCGCTGCAGCCGGAGACGGACTACGTGAAGCGCGTCATCGGCCTGCCCGGCGACACGCTGATGGTCCGCGACAAGAAGGTCTACATCAACGGCAAGATGCTCGCCGAGCCGTACACGCTGTTCGACGACCCGGTCGTCTATCCGCCGCAGCCGGCGCTGCCGGAGCCGTACCGCTCGCGCGACCAGTACGGGCCGTACACCGTGCCGGCCGACCACTACTTCGCCATGGGCGATAACCGCGATCACTCCAGCGACTCGCGATTCTGGGGGACGGTGCCGCGTTCGATGATCAAAGGGCGGGCCTTCATGGTTTACTGGTCGTGGAAACGGACGCCGCCGCAGAATCCCGACGCCGGCACGGCATCGAACGTCAAGGCCCTTCTCGACGTCGTCTTCCACTTTTTCCCCGGCACGCGGTGGGAGCGGACGTTCTTCATCGTCGACAGCAAGTACCACTTCACGCCGGAGCGAAGCAGTCCCGACAACGAGCTGGCACCATGACCAACGAGGCAGACGCACCGGCCACTGAGGAGCAGCAGCCGGCTGCCGACGCCGCCGAGGCAGTCGTCGTCGATCGCGACGCGCACACGATCTCGCGGCGGCGGATTCCGGAGAACGTGCTCAAGGTGCTGTACCGGCTGCACCGCAGCGGCTACCGCGCCTACCTCTGCGGCGGCAGCGTGCGCGACCTGCTGACGAACCGCGCCCCGAAGGACTTCGACGTGGCCACGGACGCGCATCCGATGGAGATCCGCCGCCTCTTCCGCAACAGCCGGATCATCGGGCGGCGCTTCCGGCTGGTGCACATCATTTTTCAGGACATGATCGTGGAGGTGTCGACGTTTCGCCGCGAGCCGGAGCGCCCGCCCGACGACGCCGTCGACCTGCTGATCACCGACGACAACACGTTCGGCTCGCCGTTGCAGGACGCCCGGCGCCGCGACTTCACGATCAACGCGCTCTTCTACAACATCGCCGACTTCTCGGTGATCGACTACGTCGGCGGCCTGGCCGACATGGAGGAGAAGCGCGTGCGCGTGATCGGCGATCCCGACGTGCGCTTCCGCGAGGACCCGGTGCGGATGATGCGCGCCATCGAGTTCGCCTCGCGCCTGGAGTTCTCGATCGACGCGGCCACGTACGACGCCATCCTCCGCCATCGCAACGAGATTCTGAAGGCCTCGCCGCCGCGCGTGTCGGAGGAGATCCTGGAGCTGCTGCGCCGCGGCTGGTCCAGCGGCGCGTTCCGGCTGATGGTCGACACGGGGCTGCTCGATCCGCTCCTCCCCGAGGTCTACCGGACGATCGCCGACGACCGCGCGCCGTACTTCTGGAAGATGCTCGAAGTGCTCGACCGCACGGTGCAGGCCGGACGCAAGATCTCGGACGCGGTGCTGCTCTCGGTGCTGCTCCTGCCATGGATCACCGAGGAGCTGGAAGGGGAGGAGGAGCGCCGCCCGACGATGCGCATCGGCGAGGTGATCGTCTTCATCCGCGAGCTGATCCAGCCGCTGGTGACGCGCATGGCCCTCTCCGCCGGCACGCGCCACCAGATCGAACAGACGCTGGAGACGATGTGGCGCCTCCTCGAGCCGCCTACGGATCGCCGGGCCTCGATCCGCTTCGCCCTCCGCGAGCCCTTCAACGACGCCCTGGCCCTGCTGGAGCTGTACGCGCTGTCGTCGGGACGGCAGGTGGAGACGTTCCGCCAATGGCAGGCCTTCGCCACGCGCGTGAAGCGGAGCACGGAGGAGACGTCGCCGCGGCCGCGAGGACGGCGGCGGCGACGGGGATGAAGACGCTCTTCGTCCTCATCCCTTCCGAAACGCCGACTGGATGTACTCCCACACCTTCGTGTAGAAGCCGAAGCGCTCGGCGGAGCCGGGCTCGCTGCGGTACATGGTCGCCACTGACGTCTCGATCCCGCGGTCGCCGCCGCTGAACTCCTCGACCAGTCCCTTCCAGCGCTTCGCCAGCGCCTGCACTCGCGGTGAATTCACGTCGGTTCCGGCGTCCATCTCCGCACGCACCTCGGCGATCAGCCGCGGCCACTCCTCCTGCACTTCCTTGATCCGCTCCGGCCCCACTTCGTCGCCGCGCTTGCGGATCGTCTCCAACTGCTCCTCGGTCATGTACTTTTCGAACATCGTCATCTCCTCGATCGTTTTGAAGAATTCGTCGACCGAGACCTCCTGCTCCGCCTGCAGCCACACCGACATCCGTTCCAGCCGCGAGATCAGCCGCCGCTGCCGCTCGATCTGCTCGCGCAGGCGCGCGAGGTGCAGGCCGATGAGGCGCGGAAGCGATGCGTCGGCGAGCGTGGCCCCGATCTCCTCGAGCGCGAAGCCTAGCTGCCGCAGCATCACGATCTGCTGCAGGCGCACGACGTCGTCGCGGTCGTAGAGCCGGTGCCCCGATTCGGTGCGGTGCGACGGACGCAGAAGCCCGATCTGGTCGTAGTGGTGAAGCGTGCGGACGGAAATGCCGGTACGCTTCGCAAGCTGGCCAACTTTCCACATGGCGACAACTTACAACCTGACGCCGCGTCAGGATCAAGAGGTATTCTGAAAACGTGGAACCGCCCGTTTACCTCGACCACCACGCCACCACGCCGTGCGATCCGCGCGTGGTCGAGGCCATGCTCCCGTACTTCAGCGAGCGCTTCGGCAATCCCGCCTCGCTCACGCACGAGCACGGCCGGCGCGCCGCGAACGCCGTCGAGGACGCGCGCATCGCCATCGCGCGATTCTTCGGCGTGCAGCCGAACGAAATCGTCTTCACCGCCGGAGCCACGGAGTCGAACAACATCGCCTTCCATCAGGTGAAGGATGGCCATCACCTCGTCACCTCGCCCATCGAGCACAGCTCCGTCCTCGGCCCGGCGCAGCGGCGCGACGCGACCTTCGTCGCCGTCGACGGCGAAGGCTTCGTCGATCCCGGCGACGTTCGCGCCGCGATCAAGCCGAACACGCGCCTCGTTTCCATCGAGGCCGCCAACGGCGAGATCGGCACGCTGCAGCGCATCGCCGAGATCGGCGCCATCTGCCGCGAGCGCGGCGTCCTCTTCCACTCCGACGTCACCCAGGCCGCGGGCAAAGTCCCCCTCGACCTGGCCAACGTCGACCTCGCGTCCTTCTCCGGCCACAAGCTCTACGGGCCGAAGGGGATCGGCGGGCTCTACGTCCGCCGCGGCGTCCGCATCGATCCGCTGATCATCGGTGGCGGGCAGGAGAAAGGCCTCCGCTCCGGCACCGTGAACGTCCCAGGCGTCGCCGGCCTTGCCGCGGCCTTTCGCCTGCGCGCGGCGGAGATGGCCGAGGAGGGCGGGCGGCTGGCCAAGTTGCGCGACGATCTGCGCGAGGCCATCATCGAGACGATCGACGGCGCTTCCGTGAATGGACCGCGGGCGTTAAGATTGCCGGGAAACCTGAACGTCAGTTTCGAACGCGTCGAAGCCGATTCACTGATGATCGCCATGCGCCGTTTCTCGCTCTCGTCGGGCTCGGCGTGCGCGTCGGGCGAGCGGACTCCGTCGCGGGTGCTGACGGCCATCGGAGTCCCCGAGGCGCTGGCGATGGGCTCGATTCGCATCGGCCTCGGAAAATCGAACACCGCCGAACAGCTTTCGATGTTCGTCGACGACCTGAAACGATCGATTCGCAAACTGCGCGAGATCTCCGCCGCCTGATGAGCCAGAACGGACGCATCCTCCTCGTCGATCACTCCCGCGGGGCGATGCTTTTCCAGGAGACGATCCTGCGCCGCCGCGGCACGGCGGTGATGACGGCGCTGGCCGGCAGCGAAGGGCTGGTGAAGGCGCGCAGCGAGCGGCCGCACCTGATCATCTTCGGCTTCGACCTTTTCGACATGACCGCGCCGGAGTTTTGCCGGGCCATCCGCGAGGACGAGCTGACCCGCGGCGTGTCGCTGCTCCTCGTCTGCGAGCGCGACAACGCCCAGCACGGCGACCTTTGCCTCGCCGCCGGCTGCAACGACGTCATCTTCCGCCCGCTGCAGCGGCACGACCTCGACGAGAAGGTGTCGCGCCTGACGACGATCCCGACGCGGCGCCAGCTGCGCACGATCACGAAGATCGAAGTGTCGATGGAGAAAAACGGCCGCTTCATCCTCGGCCGGAGCATGAACATCTCCGCGAACGGAATGCTCATCGAAGTCGACCGCGTCCTTCCCGGCGAGGGCCACATCCGCCTGCACTTCTTCCTTCCCGGCGACGCCCGTCCGCTGCAGCTCGAGGCCGAAGTCCTGCGGGCCGAGTTCTCCGGCGCCATGGCCAAGTACGGCGTGCGCTTCGTCGGCGCCACCCAAGGCGACCGGGAACGAATCGAGCAATTCGTTCACCGGCTGCGGGCCAGGGAGCTGCTATGAGCGTGACCAACCGGATCAACGAAGCGATCGACGCGACGCGCGAGGAGGACTACCTCCGGGGCCTGACGCTCTTCATCGAGATCTACGGCGGCGACGAGGTTGCGGTGATGAATGCGAAGGCCGCCACGGGCTTGTCGTACTTCGGCCTCTGCGTGGCGCTGGTGCAGAAGAAGTACAAGACGGCGATCGACCTCTGCAAACGCGCGCTGGAGCTGGAGTTCTACAACGGCGATCACTACATCAATCTGATGAAGGTCTACGTCGCGGCGGGCAATCGGAAGAAGGCGCTGGAGACGATCGAGTCCGGCCTGCGGCTCCACCCCGAGGACAGGTCCCTGCTTCAGGCCCGCCGCTCCCTCGGCGTGCGCGCCCGGCCGGCCGTGCCCTTCCTGGAGCGGGGCAATCCGATCAACGTGAGCCTGGGACAGGCGCGGCATGCGCGGACGCTCGCGGAGAGGGAAGGCAAGAAGAAGGGTTCTTAGTTCTTAGTTCTTGGTTCTTAGTTTTCTTAGCCATCCGTTCAGAAGCCTGCCCACTTCGGCGGCTGCGGCGTTCAGAGCGCTGCCCTGTTTTTCGTCGATGAAGTGCTGGCGGCGCGCGATCTCGATTTGGGTCTGCAACTCGAGCACCGAGCCGCGCGCGTGCCGCGCGAACTGGCGCTGCTCTGCCGGCGTCCATCGCCCGCAGCCCTCGGCGACGTTGCATGGAATCGAAATGGCCGCGGAACGCATTTGGGCGCTCAGCACGAACAGCTCCTCGCGAGGAAAACGACGCACCGTACGATAGATTGCGTCCACCAGATCCATAGACTTTTGCCACACGAGCATTTCACGATATGAACTCATATTGTTC
>JBKOUP010000188.1:0-7965 GCA_046723495.1 Acidobacteriota bacterium | reverse complement strand
GGTCGCGCGCATCGAACGGATCCAGGGAACGGTGCTGATGAGCGTCCTCGTCTCGGAGAGCGGCGCGGTGCAGGACGTGCGCGTGATCAAAGGAGATCCGCGCCTCACCGACGCGGCCGTGCAGGCCGTGCGCCACTCCGGCTTCGCGCCGGGAACGAAGGACGGCGTGCGCGTGAAGTCGTGGATCCCGGTAGCGATCAGTTTCAGACTGTAGGCGATATACTTCGCGCCGCTTCGGCGCTTTTTTGGAGGAGTGAATGGCCGTCCTCACCGATCAACAGCGGAAGTTTTACGAGACCACGCTTCAGGTCACCAAGCAGGAGATCAGCGATCTGAAGGATCAGATCGAGGAGGAGCTGGCCAAGGTCAAAGACCGCATCGCCGAGCTCCAGAACGCGATCAACGCCTCGAAGCAGATGTACTCGGCGGCCTGCTCCCGCCTCGGCATCGCCAACGACATGGATGAGGAAGAGGGTGGCGAGTCGTAGTCCCGGCGCGCTTGGCGAGCTTCGAACCGCGGCCGTGCGCCGCGGTTTTTGTTTTGTTTTCCTTCTTCTGTCGTGTCAGCGCCAGCCCGTCGCCGGCACGCGCGTCGTCTCCCTCGCCCCGAACGTGACGGAGATGATCTACGCCCTCGGCGACGGCGATGCCCTGGCCGGCACCGACGCCGCCTCCGACTTTCCGGCGGCGGCGAAGGCGCTGCCGAAAGTCGGAGGCGGCCTCACGCCGGACATCGAGAAGATCGTGGCGTTGCGGCCGTCGCTCGTCGTCGCCATCGCTGCCGGCCTCCATCCGAACCTGCCGCGCGCGCTCGAAGCGCAGCACATCCCGCTCCTCGTCGTGCGCACCGACCGCCTCGCCGACGTGCCGCGGGCCATGGGCCAGATCCGCGACCGCATCGGCCGCGCGCGCTCGCCCGCCGTCGCCTCGATCCTGCACGCCTTGCAGCAGCAGCGGCGCACGCGGGCCAAGCCGCCGCGGATTCTCTTCGTCGTCTGGGGCGATCCGCTCTACATCGCCGGCACCGAGACGTTCACCGACGACCTCTTCGGCGTCTGCGGCGTGAAGAACGCCGCGAGCGTCAGCGGATGGCCGCAGTATTCGCTGGAATCGCTGATCGCCGCGCCGCCCGATCTGCTGCTCTATCCGGACCGCTCCGTCTCGCGCGCGCAGGTCGAGGCGCTGGCCTCGCGCGCGAAACTGGCCTGCCCGCTCATCGCCGTGGATGAAAATGTCTTCGTCCGGCCGGGGCCGCGGATGGCCGAAGCAGCGGCGGCGTTGAACGGGATCGTCGATCGATGGGAACGCTCGCACTGACGCGCGCGGTCGCGCTGCTGGCCCTGCTCCTCCTCGTCGCGCTCTTCCTCGCCGCGAGCGTGGGCGCGGCCGACGTGTCGTGGCGCGACGCCGTCGCCGGCGACGCCACCGCGCGGGCCATCCTCTTCGGCATCCGTCTTCCGCGCGCGCTCGTGGCCGCGCTCGTCGGCGCCACGCTGGCCGTGGCCGGCGTCACCTTCCAGACCCTGCTCCGCAATCCGCTCGCCGATCCCTTCATCCTCGGCGTCTCCGGCGGCGCTGCCTGCGGCGCGGCCGTCTCCACCGCGCTCGGCTTCGCGCGCGTGCCGGGGCTCGTGCCGCTCGTTGCCTTCGCCGGCGCCTGCGCCGCGACGGCCGCCGTCTTTCTGCTGGCGCGCCGCCGCGCGCACACCGATCCGACGCGATTGCTCCTCTCCGGCCTCGTCCTCAACGCCTTCTTCTCCGCCGTGATCCTCGTCTCCTTCGCCCTGTCGCGGCAGAGCGACCTCACCGCCGCGCTGCGCTGGATGATGGGGACGCTCTTCGGCGCGACGTGGAGCGACGTCGTCCTTCTCGCCGCGCTGCTGGCGCTGGCGATGGCGACGCTCGCGTTCGTCGCCAACGACCTGCGCATGCTCGCCTTCGGCGAAGACGACGCCAAGTCGCGCGGCGTCGACGTCGAGCGCATCAAGCTCATCGGCTTCGCCGCCGGCTCCGTCGTCACCGGCGCCGCCGTCGCCGTCAGCGGCATCATCGGCTTCGTCGGCCTGCTCGTGCCGCATCTGATCCGCATGGTCTGGCGCCGCGACTTCCGCTTCCTCCTCCCGCTCTGCGCGCTCGGCGGCGCCACGCTCGTCGTCGTCGCCGACCTCGTCTCGCGCGTCGTCCTCCCCTCGAGCGAGCTGCCGATCGGCGCGTTCACCGCCATCCTCGGCGTGCCCTTCTTCCTGTCGTTGTTGAGGAGAGATCGTGCTTGAGCTTCGCGGCGTGAGCTTCGCCTACGACGGCACCGAGGCCGTGCGCGAATTCTCTGCGTCCTTCGAAAGGACGCAGCTCGTCGCCGTCATCGGCCCGAACGGCTCCGGCAAGTCGACGCTGCTCAAGCTCGTCGCGCGCGTGCTCGCGCCGGCGCGCGGCGAGATCGCCTGGGGCGGGCGCCGGCTGCGCGACTGGCCGGCCAAGGAGTACGCGAAGGAGGTCGGCTACCTGCCGCAGGAGCCCGACCCGACGTTCCCGATGCGCGCCGTCGACGTTGTCGTCTCCGGCCGCGCGCCCTTCCTCGGCCGCTTCGGCTGGGAGAGCAGTGCCGACTACGACGAGGCCGCGCGCGCCCTCGCCACGTGCGATGCGTCGCACCTCGCGGAGCGCTACCTCGACGAGATGAGCGGCGGCGAGCGCAAGCGCGTCTTCCTGGCCCGCGTCCTGGCCGGACGGCCGAAGCTCATCGTCCTCGACGAGCCGCTGGCCTCGCTCGACATCGCCCACGTCCAGCAGTTTTCCGCGCTCCTGCGCGATGTCGTGCGCACGACCGGCGCCACCGTCATCTACGCGACGCACGACCTCAACTGGGCCGCCGCGTACAGCGACCGGATGTTGGTCCTGCAGCGCGGCGCGCTTGCCCTCGACGCCAGCCCAGCCGAGGTCATGCGCCCGGAGCGGATCCGCGAGCTCTTCGGCTTCGACGCTGAGGCGATCGAAGCGAACGGCAGAGCATGGCTCGTCCCGCGCGTGTGATCGTAAACGCGGTCCGCTCATAATCCGTCAGAACGTTCATGAAACGCCCATTCGCCCTGCTCGTTTGCGTGCTTCTCCTCGCGGCGAGCCCAGCAAGACTCACCGAGCGCCAACGCGCGCTCCACGCCCTCAACCGCCTCGGCTTCGGGCCGCGCCCCGGCGACGTCGACGCCGTCATGCGCATCGGCGTCGACCGCTGGATCGACCAGCAGCTCCACCCCGAGCGCATCCCCGACGCCGGCGTCGACGCGCGCCTGCGCAGCTTCCCGACGCTGCAGATGTCCGACCGCGACCTCGTGCAGAAGTACTACCTGCCGATCGTGGAGATGCGCCGCGAGGCCAAAGGCGACGAGAACACGATCAAGGAAATGCGCGAGAAGATCCCGTACGACCAGCGCCCGCAGCGCGTCGTCGAGGACCTCGTCTCGCAGCGCATCGTCCGCGCCGTCGACTCCGACCGCCAGCTCAACGAAGTCATGGTCGACTTCTGGATGAACCACTTCAACGTCTTCGTCGGGAAGGGCATCGACCGCTTCCTCCTCACCAGCTACGAGCGCGACACGATCCGCCCGCACATCTGGGGGAAGTTCGAAGACCTGCTCATGGCCACGGCGAAGTCGCCGGCGATGCTCTTCTACCTCGACAACGCCCAGTCCGTCGCCGCGCCCGAGAACCGGCCGGCGCTTGTCGCGCCGGCGTTCCGCCGGCCGTTCGCGCAGCGTCCCGCTGCGCGCGGCGGCGGCCTCAATGAAAATTACGCCCGCGAGATCATGGAACTGCACACGCTCGGCGTCGACGGCGGCTACACGCAGAAGGACGTCACCGAGCTCGCGCGCGTCTTCACCGGCTGGTCGATCGCCCGCCCGCAGGAAGGCGGCACCGGCTTCATGTATCGCCGCGCCGTGCACGACGTCCAGCCGAAGACGGTCCTCGGCGTGCACTTTCCCGCCGGCGGCGGCATGGAGGAAGGCGAGCGAATGATCCACGTCCTCGCCCACCAGCCGGCGACGGCGCACCACATCGCCTATCAGCTCTGTCAGCGCCTCGTCAGCGACGATCCGCCGAAGGCGCTCGTCGATCGCGTGGCCAAGCGCTTCCTCGCCACCGACGGCGATCTTCGCGAGACCGTGAAGGCCGTCATCACCAGTCCCGAGTTCTGGGACCCGAACGTCTATCGCGCCAAGGTGAAGTCGCCGTTCGAGTACGTCGCCTCGGCCATCCGCGCGGTCGACGCGCACGTCGACAATCCGCTGCCCGTGGCGCGCACGCTGCAGCAGATCGGCGAGCCGCTTTACGGCGCGCAGCCGCCCACCGGCTACAGCGACAAGGCCGAGGCTTGGATGAACAGCGGGGCGCTGCTGAACCGGCTCAACTTCGCCATGTCGCTGGCGAACAACACGATGCTCGGCGTGAACACGAACGTGAACGCGCTCGTCGGCAACGTCGACGCCGCCAGCTGTGTCGACGCCCTCGGCATCGCCCTCACCGGCGGCAATCTCACCGAGGAGACGCGCCGGACCATCAAGTCGAAAGGCGGGCAGCAGGTCCGCACCATCGCCGGCCTGATCCTCGGCTCGCCCGAATTCCAGAGGCAATGACCATGATCGATCGCAGAATCTTTCTGAAGTCCTCCGGCATGGCCCTCGTCGCCGGCGGACTCCTTCCCAACGTCTTCGTGAGGATGGCCAGCGCGGCCACGACCGGCGGCAAGAACGTCGTCGTGGCCATCTTCCAGCGCGGCGCCGTCGACGGGTTGAACGTCGTCGTCCCCTACGCGGAGCAGGCCTACTACGCGAATCGGCCGACGATCGCCATCCCGCGCCCCGGCGCCGGCGGCGGCGCGCTCGACCTCGACGGCTTCTTCGGCGTGCATCCGTCGCTGGCGCCGCTGCTGCCGTACTTCAAGGACCACTCCGCCGCGTTCGTGCAGGCCGTCGGCTCGCCCGACTCGACGCGCTCGCACTTCGACGCCCAGGATTTCATGGAGTCGGGCACGCCCGGCATCAAGACGACGCAGGACGGCTTCCTGGCCCGCGCCGTGTCTGCGACCCCGTCGAAGTCGCCGCTGCGCGCCGTGGCCCTCGGCCCGGCGCTGCCGCGGATTCTCGCGGGCAGCGCGGACGCCGTGGCCATGTCGAACATCAATCAGTTCGGCATCCGCGACGCGTCGGTCAACGGCGCGTTCGAGTCGATGTACGGCAACTTCGACGCCGCGCGCATCCTGAAGAGCGCCGATCCGGCGAAGCTGCAGCCGGAGAACGGCGCGGTCTATCCGAACAACCCGCTCGGCAACTCGCTTAAGCAGATCGCGCAGCTGATCAAGGCGAACGTTGGCCTCGAGGTCGCCTTCACCGACGTCGGCGGCTGGGACACGCACGCCGGCGAGGGCGGCGCGCAGGGGCAGCTGGCGAACAACCTCCGCAACTTCAGCGAGGCCATCGCCGCGTTCGCCAAGGACCTCGGCTCGCGCATGGCCGACGTGACGCTCGTGACGATGTCGGAATTCGGCCGGACGGTGAAGGAGAACGGCAACCGCGGCACCGACCACGGCCACGCCAACGTCATGCTCCTCCTCGGCGGCGGCGTCCGCGGCGGCAAGGTCCACGGCAAGTGGCCAGGCCTGCAAAACCTCTACGAGAACCGCGACCTGGCCGTGACGACCGATTTCCGCGACGTCTTCGCCGAGGTGCTGGCGAAACGGTTGGGGGTGGCGTCGATGCGGACGGTCTTTCCGGGTTACGCGCCGAAGGCCGTGGGGGTCATGGCTTAATCACAAGCCTTCGGCCCGGCACATCCGTGCGTTGCCATGCATTTTGGATCTCCGCCAGCGGGACTGGTTCGGTATCAATGCGCAGTTTGCCGCCGGCGGCCAGAGCCCACAGCTGCGGAAAGACTTCGAAGATGGCGGTATGTGGAATGCTGCCACCGCCGCTTCCGTAAATTTCGATCCCGGAACTACGCAATGCAGCGGCCGGCAGAGAAATGGTTGGGCCAGCCATCTCGCCAATTTCAATCAGACGGAGAGAATCGGTCTCGGCCATCACGTCATGGCCGGTCAAGGCATTGAGCAGAATCTCCGTCGGATGGCCCCATAAATAGTCAAGAACAATGTCGAAATGCTTCTGGTCGGCAAAGGCTGCGATCAATTCATGATCCGCTTGGCCGAGGTCGATCGTCGCATCCGCGCCAAGATCGGGCAATGTTTGCAGGACCTGTTGATTTCGCCCGGCGGCGACGACACGTCCGGCACCGAGGTGTTTTGCGATCTGAATGGCAAGTTTGCCGGCCACGCCAGTCGCGCCGAGGATTAAAACGGTTTCGCCCGGCTTGAGTCGTGCGCGCCAGACGAGCGGCAGCCAAGACGATAACGCCGGATTCGGCAACGCCGCGGCGGTGTCGTCATCGACACCATCAGGAACGGGCAAACACCGAACCCGCGACACCACGGTTTTCTCGGCCATCATCCCGTAGGGTGGCCGGCAGCCGCCGCAAAAGACCCGTGTCCCATCGTCAAGAACGCCGACACCGTCGACGCCACATACGACCGGCAGTCCGCGATGACTGTCATAGTGCGAACCGCTCGCCATTGCCTTGTCGACGTTCTTCAACGACGCGGCTTTTACATGGACGAGGGCTTCATTTTGGCCCGGTTCAGGATCGGGGAAATCTTCATAACGAGGTGGATCGCCGAGTGTATGCAATACAGCAGCCTTCACGATTTGCTATCCTTTTTGCGCCAGCACGGTCTACGGCGATCACGACACCGCACGCGAGATATCTCCAGCCGCCTAAATTCTGAAGAGCTTTGAGCTGCTGCTGGTTCGCGCGCACCTCGACGTTATCGCGGGCAACATGGATCATATCCCGCGCTTGTAACCACACCTTTGACCGTATGCAAGACAGTCCATGCATTCGAACTGCTGTCCTGCAACCTCGATGACGGCGGCAGTGCCTTCGGCGCCCGAACCCGAGATGTATTTCCCTTTCAAGGTCAAAGCCATGATACACGCGTGCCGCGCGCGTGCAGTTCGGAGCCGCGGAGGCCGCGCAGGGCCGGAGGTTACTCGTGCCTGACTATATCGACCGAGATTTCCACCGCCTCAATCGTTCCGCGGTTCTCAAGCCAGTGTGTAGTGTTCCTGTCCTCGGGCCAGCCCACGCCGGGTCCATAGTCGGTAGCGACTCCATTTCTATGGTCAGTGATCGTCCCTTGCAGTATGTAGACGATACCCGGTCTGTCTTTGTGGTCATGAATCGGACCCAAGACGCCTCCATGCTCGATGGTCACCATACGCATTCGAAGTTGGCGCCCTTTCATGCCCTCGATCTCAGGGCCGAGGTCGACGGTCGCAAGTAACTTCACTGTAACGCCTTTCGTCTCACGTGGTGCCACCTGTTCGTCGCTCATCCTGCTCCTCTCGGTACTTCCCACCGCCTCACGGATCTTGCCTTCAGCCGGCCCGAAGAGGAAGTCCGCAAGCTTCTAGAGGCCCTGCCAGAGGAAGTATCGTTCGAAGACATTCATTACCATATCTACGTTCAGGAGGCGATCAGGCGTGGAACGCGGCGATCTCATCGATCAGGACGAGATCGAAAATGCGCTGGAGGAGAATTCATAAAGCCGGTACCGCTACAGCCCGCGAGCGGCCTAATGTGATCACTCTAAGCTGCCAAAGCCGCCCACCGCGCCGGCCTCCCGCGGCAGAGCGGTCGCCGCGCCCGGCGGCTTTTGTCAGCTTGTGAGGATCGTTAGGCGACGCGACGCCCTTCGTAAAACGTGCGGTAGAATCTACATGCTGATATGGGCAAACCGCGCTCGCAAACGACCTTCCAAGATGAACCCCGACAGGCACGATGGAGCTCGGGCACGCTCGGAAAATATGCCACCAAACTATCTGACGGTGCACGCACGGTTGTAGCACATGGAACAACCCC
>JBKOUP010000505.1:0-8590 GCA_046723495.1 Acidobacteriota bacterium | reverse complement strand
CATATATGCTCACCGGTTCCCTAGCAAGTTCAATGTACGGGATACCGCGAGCAACGAACGATGTCGACATCGTAATGGCGCCAACGCCTAGCCAGCTTTCATCGCTTCTTCAGTTATTCACTCGCCTCGGGTTTTCCGCTCCGCCATTCGAAATTGCGCTTAAGGCCCTTCGGAGCGAGGACCAAGTTAATGTGATCGATTTTGTAAATTCTTGGAAAGCCGACCTGATCATCCGGAAGCAGCGTGACTTCAGCCTCGAGGAATTTGAGCGCAGAGCAATAGTCGAAGCCGAAGAATGGCGCATAACGATCGCCACTGCTGAAGACGTGCTTCTCGCGAAGCTGGAATGGTCCAAGATGGGAGAATCAGAGCGCCAACTCGACGACGCCGCAGGAATTCTTCGAATCCAGGGCAGCAGGCTTGACTTGGCGTATATCGAGAAATGGGTCAAAGTGCTTGATGTCGAGGATCAATGGCTAGCGGTGCGTAAACGCGCGAGTGCGGGCTAACGCCGGGGGAGTGCTTGCCGAGGATATTCTCCGACGAACTCCGACAAGCCACGGTATCCATTAAGAGAAGCGCATGAGAGACGGAGGCAACGATGAGTGAACCGAGAACCACGTTCCTCGCCGCCGTTCCGCAATTTGGAGTCCAGGATGTGCAGCGGACTGCGGAGTACTACCGCGACGTCCTTGGCTTCCGGGTTCGCAGTTACTGGGACGGCGAGCGTCGCACCGCAGAACCTCTAAATACTCCCGTGTTCGCGATCGTGGACCGCGATCAGGTCGAGTTCTTCTTTTACCGTGCGCCGGCGCCTTTACGGCAGGTCGACGGTGGCTACCATGCCTATTTCCACGTGGACGGGGTCGACACGTTGGCGCAACAGCTGCGGGCGAACGGTGCCGAAATTCTGGACGGGCCCCAGGACATGTCCTACGGTCAACGCGAAATCGTCGTCAGAGATCCCAACGGGCTCATCCTCGCATTCGGCGAGTCGATTGACCAGAATGCGTACTCATAGCTCGGCGCGCCGGGGACCGATCCCGACGGCGCGCAACCGTTTGTCCAGGTCAGGTGTTTTGGCGCAGGAACTCCACGATCTGCCGCGCGGCCAGCTCCACGGCCTGATCGGTCGTGCCGGAAAAGACCGTTCCGCCCGACGAGGTTCCTTGCGATGTGAACGAGCCGACGGTCTCGCCGTTGCTCGTGTCGACGAGCTTGACATCGACGGTCATGTTGCCGCGCCCGGCGAAGGCGCCGAGCATCACCCGTGCGCCGCTGCTCACGCGGCGGAGGTCGGAGATGTTGGCGTCGACGCGCAGGTCGCCCGTGCCGTTCGCCGAGGCGCCGGTGACGGCGGGGAAGACCTTCGAATTCGTCAGCGTGGAGACGATCATGCTCTCCAGCTGCAGCGACTCGCGCGAGGAGTCGGGGACGGAGCTCGTGACGTGGACGACGACGGTCTTGTACGCGGAGAGCTTGGTCTTGGGCGCCGATGCGTTGAGCGTCTGCCCCTGCGACGCACAGCCGGCGAGCACGAGTGAAAACACCACGAGACACAGATAGCGAACTTTCATGACTTCCTCCAGACGAAAGACATTCACCGGGCAGGTTCGGACGATGTAAAGGACGTAGGTCGGGTGAGGCGGGAAGTCAAGGGGCAACGATGGAATGACGTTGCAACGTCAGCGTCGCCGCTGCTCGCCGGATCGCGGCGCCTCCGGCAGCGTTCGCGCGAGATACCGCTCGTTCAGCGTGCGCAGGTGATGGAGCTCGTGCCCGGCGATGTGGAAGGCGAGGCCGCGCACCGAGGCGGTGTAGCCGGCGACGCTGCCGCGCCGGAGCCACGCTTCGTCGTCGAGCGACTCGAACAGCGCGATCGTCGACGCGCGGACGAGCCAGTATTCGCGCAGCAGATCGCTCAGCGTCCGCTCCTCGAAGTTCGCGCCGGCGACGTAGTCGTTCTCGTCGAAGCTCTCCAGCGGGCGCGTGTCGCCGCGGGCGATGCAGAGCGCGCGGTAGGCGAAGATGCGCTCGTCGTCGATCAGATGGCCGAGGACTTCCTTGAGCGTCCACTTGCCGGGGGCGTAGCGCAAGCCGGCGACGGTGGCCTCGGAGAGATTGCCGAACAGCTCCTCGACTTCGCGCGCCTGTCGTGCGAGTGCCTCGACGGCGTCGTCGCCGGCCACGCGCGCGATGTCGGCCTCGGCGTGCGCGCCGTACTCGCCTGGTGCGGGTCGTCCCTTCACGGCTTCGGGCGCAGGGTGATCTCGATGCGCTCGGGCCGCTGCGTATACATCGCGCCGGTCCTGGCGTCGAGATAGCCGGGCAGCAGCAGGCCGAGGAGCGCGCCGGCGCCGAAACAACCGCCGGCGTAGCTGCTGCTGCCTCGGCAGATGATGATGCCGGCGATGCCGCCGCCGAGGGCGCTGGGGATCGCGGCCGGCACGTTCGCGATCATCGAGGCTGACTTGCCGCGCGCCAGCGTCACCGTCTGGCTCTCGTATCCGGCCTTGCTCACCGTGATCGCGCATCCCTCGGCGTTGCGGCGCAGCATCAGCGTGCCGGGCGTCGTCGCCTCCACCGCCGAGCCGTCGTTGCACAGGGCCCGAGCGGTGGCGCCGGGCGGCGTGCTGTTCACCGGGATCGATTGCGTGGCTCCGTGGAACATCGAACCGCAGCCGAGGGCGATCATCGATACGAGTGCTGCAATCGTCCGCATGCGCGGATCTTATCCGACGATCGCCGCCAGCAGCGCCGCGGTGTTCTGGGCCGACTCGAAGAAATGATGCGGGTTCTCCGCGCGCAGCAGCTCCGCGGCGGTCTTTCCCGAGGCGATGGCGATCGTCGTGGCGTCGTGGGGAACGCCGCAGCGGACGTCGTAGATCGAGTCGCCGACGATGACGACGTCGCGCGCGGCGAAGTCGATCCCCGTGGCCGCCGCGGCGCGCGCGACCGCGATCGGCGGCAGCTCCTCGCGGCGCGGGGAGTCGCTGCCGAAGGCGCCGAAGGGGAAGTAGCGATTGAGGTCCGCGCCGGCGAGCTTCAGCCGCGCGCCCGGCTCGATGTTGCCGGTGAGCAGCGCCAGCGTCACGCGCGCGTCGGCGGCGAGCGCCTCGAGCAGCGCGTCGACGCCGGGCAGCGCGCGCACGCGACCGGGCGTGTTGGCGGCGAGGTGATCGAGATAGACGCTCCAGAGCGCGTCCATGCGCGCGTCGATCTCCTCGGCGGCAAGGCCGGCGTCGCGCAGCACCATGTGCGTGATCTGCGGGTCGGTCCGGCCCGAGAAATCGTAGCGGCGCAGGTCGCCGCGATAGCCGTACACCGCCTCCAGCGCTGCCGCGTACGCGGCGCGCGCGGCGCCGCCGTCGGTGATCAGCGTGCCGTCGATGTCGAAGAGCACCAGGCGCATTCGCGCCGCACAATATACTTGCGCGCCGTGCGCCGTTCGTCGCTCCTCATCCTCTTCCTCACCGTCTTCATCGACCTCATCGGCTTCGGGATGGTCATCCCCTTCCTCTCGTTTTACGCGCGCGAGTACGGCGCGAGCGGGACGACCGTCGGCGCCGTCGTCGGCGTCTACTCGATCATGCAGTTCTTCTTCGCGCCGATCTGGGGGCGGCTCTCCGACCGCATCGGCCGCCGTCCCGTGCTCCTCATCAGCCTCACCGCGAGCTGCATCGGCTACTTCCTCTTCGGCTTCGCGCACAGCCTCGTCGTTCTCTTCGCCTCGCGGGTGATCGCCGGCGTCGGCGGCGCGAACATCGGCACCGCGCAGGCCTACATCGCCGACACCACCACCACCGAGGAGCGCGCCAAGGGGATGGGCCTGATCGGCGCCGCGTTCGGCATGGGCTTCATCCTCGGCCCGCCGCTGAGCGGGATCTTGTCGGCCGTCGGCATCCATCACGGTCTGCACGGCAATCTCCTGCCCGGCCTCGTCGCCGGCGGCCTCTCCTTCACCGCGCTGACGCTGGCCTTCTTCATCCTCGGCGAGTCGAAGCGCCCCGACACGAAGGTGCGCGCCGGCCTTCCGCCGCAGTTCGACCGCCGCGTCTGGCGCGAGCTCGGGAACCAGCGCCTCCTCGCCCTGATCATGCTCACGCTCTTCCTCATGCTGCTCTCGGTCGCGGGGATGGAGACGAGCGTCACGCTGCACGCGCGCGACCGCTTCCACTTCCAGCAGATCGACCTCTCGTACTTCTTTCTCTTCATGGGCGTGATCGTGGCGACGATCCAGGGAGGCCTCATCGGCAAGCTGGCGCGCGCGGTCGGCGAGAAGACGCTCGTCTCGATCGGCACGGCCTCGTACACGCTCGGTCTGGCGCTCGTGCCGGGCATGTGGCGCGTGCCGCTGCTCTACCTCGTGGCCTTCTTCATTTCGATCGGCACGGGGCTCTGCTATCCGTCGCTGACGTCGATGGTGACGAAGGCGTCGCCGTCGAGCGAGCACGGCAGCATGCTCGGCATCGCCACCGCGGTCGGCTCGCTGGCGCGATTCATCGGCCCGATCGTGATGGGCTTTCTGTACGATGTGGCGCAGGCGCGCGGGGCGTTCTACGGCGGCGCCGCGCTGACCGCCGCGGCGTTCCTGCTGTCGCTGTGGATGCGGCGCTACCCGTTGCTGACGGAGGCGGAAGGATGATTTTGAAGGTGGCCCGGCTCGGACATCCGGTGCTCCGCGAGAAGGCCTCGGACCTGGAGATCAAGGACATCAAGGCGGGGAAGTTCCGCCCGCTGATCGACGACATGATCGAAACGATGCACGCGTACGAAGGCGTCGGCCTGGCCGCGCCGCAGGTGCACCTCCCGCTGCGCATCTTCGTGTACGAGGTGGAGGAGAAGGTGGCCAAGCGCCGGGGCATCGCCAAGGTCGGGGCGGGGGTGATGTTCAACGCGACGTACGAGCCGGTCGGCACGGACACGATCACGGACTGGGAAGGCTGCCTCTCCGTCCCCTTCCTCGGCGGCGAGGTCCCGCGCTACAAGAAGGTTCGCATCAAGGGCATCGACCACGACGGCCTGCCGGCCGAGGCGGAGATCGACGGGTTCACGGCGCGAATCTTCCAGCACGAGATCGATCACACGGACGGGCACGTGTATCTGGATCGGATGCCGGATCTGAAGACGCTGGGGTACACGATCGTGCTGTAGGGCGCCCTGCGCCCTCGTCAAGGCACGAAGAACGGCCTCTTGAACTTCGCGTACAGGTCCTCGATCCGCTTCGCCCAGAACCCGAACTGATTCGGCGGGAACGTCAGCCCCGGCGCGGGGAACGGCGTGCACGTGTTGGTCGAGTCCCACTGCGAGTGGAACACCGTCGCGCCGGGCGACACGCGCGCGGGGAGCGGGTCCGTCGCGTACAGCCAGGCGTGCGTTTGCTGGAACGGCCAGCCCGCGCCGCCCTCGGGGAGCACGGCCACGTAGCGCTTCGTCAGCGGCGGCGAGATCTGGTTGAGGAACGCGTCGCCGCTGCAGTTGTTCGACGTGAACACCACCGCGCTGCCGCCGAGGCCCGTCACCGGACGGAACGCCTCGGGGCCGACCAGCAGCGCCACCGAGTCGCCCTTCACTTCGTAGCGCACGTACGCGTTGAGCGGGATGCTCGGGAAGGCCACGTCGTAGTTGATGATCTCGCCGATCTCCTTCCCCGTCGCGTCGAGCACCTTCGGCGCGCAGCAGCGCTGCGGCACCGGATGCGGCCGCGGCGGCTGCGCCGGCGCCGTGGCGGCCAGGAGCACGAATGCGAACGCGATCATCGCAAGACCTCCAAAAAGCGTTGCATCTCCTCCGGCGTGCCGATGGTCACGCGGAGGTGTTGGGGAAGCGCGGGGAAGAGGCGCCCGACGCGGACGCCGTCGTTGCGCATGCCGGCGATGACCGGCTTCACGTCGCGGCGAAGGTCGATCATCACGAAGTTCGTCTCCGAGGGGATGACCTTGTAGCCCATCGCGCCGAGGCGCTCGACGACGTGCGCGCGCGTGGCGGCGTTGCGCCGCCGCCCCTCGGCCACGAAGCCGCTGTCGGCCAGGCTGGCCCGCGCCGCTACCAGCGCCATCACGTTCATCGTGTCCCACGACTTCTGCATGTCGAGCTTTTTGATCACGTCGCGGTTCGCCAGCGCGTAGCCGGCGCGCAGGCCGGCCATGCCGTAGATCTTCGAGAACGTGCGCGCCACGATGAGGTTCGGCTTCGACTTCACCAGCGGCGCGACGCTCTCGTAGTCGGGCGATGCCGCGTAGTGGTGATAGGCCTCGTCGACGAGGACGATCGTCGACGGCGGCACGGAGTCGAGGAACGAGCGCAGCGCCGCTTTCGGCGTGATGCTGCCGGTCGGATTGTTCGGATTGCAGACGTAGACGACGCCGGCGCCGGCGGGAGCCATCTTGCCGAGGTCGTGCCCGTAGGCGCGGTCGAGCGGGACCTTGACGACCTCGGCGCCGCTGGCCTTGGCGTAGTGGGCGATGGCTTCGAACGTCGGCTCGGCGATGACGACGCTGCGCGACGGCGACGAGCACGCGGCCGCGACGAGCTTGAGGATCTCGCTCGAGCCGTCGCCGAGGATGACCTCGTCCGTCGAGAGGCCGTGAAGCTTGGCGATGTCGGCGGTGAGCTCCTCGGCCTGCGCGTCCGGATAGCGCGCCGCGACGCCGAAGGCATCGCGCATCGCGGCGATGGCCGCGGGCGACGGGCCGTACGGGTTCTCGTTCGAGTTGAGCAGGACGACCTTCGACGCCGGCGGCGGCACGGCGAAGAGGCGAGGGAAGGGAAGCGCGGCCGCTGCTGCACCGGCGCCGAGGACTTGCGCGAATGCGCGTCGCGAGAGAGCCATAAGACCTCCTGTGTGGCCTCATGGTAAATCCAGCGGCCTCCGCCCGCCGTAGCTTTCACAAAAAGGAGGTCCGCATGAATCGCTTCCGTACGCTCCTCGTCTGTTCTCTGTTGTTGATCGCGGCGACGTCGATGCTCGCCGCCGACGCTCCGAAAGCGCCCTCGCTCTACACGCGCCTCGGCGGCTACGACGCCATCGCCGCCGTGACCGACGACTTCATCGGCCGCCTGGCCGCCGACAAGCAGCTCTCCCGCTTCATCGTCGGGCACAGCCAGGACTCGCTGATGAAGCTGCGCCAGCACGTCGTCGAGTTCCTCTGCAACGCCACCGGAGGGCCGTGCGTCTACGTGGGCCGGGACATGAAGACGGCGCACAAGGGCATGGGCATCACCGAGTCGGATTGGGACCTGTCGGTGAAGGCGCTGACCGCCACGCTCGACAAGTTCAAGGTGCCGGAGAAGGAGAAGGGCGAGGTCCTGGCCGCGGTCGGGCCGCTGAAGGCGCAGATCGTGGAGAAGTAGAATCAGAGGGGGCAGGGCGCAGGGGGCAGGGCGCAGGTGGTTGTCGTCGCGAGAACACCATCTGCGCCCCGCGCCCTGCGCTCTGCGCCCTGACATGATTCCCGCACCGCCGCATCAATCCTACTGGGACGCCTCGCCGCAGTTCCGCAACCTCTGCCGGCGCAAGCTCGGCGACGCGGCGTGGGCGTGGGCGGAGCCACAGCTGCGGGAGATGGGCGCCGCGGCGGCGCAGATGGTGGCGCCGCTCGCGGCCATCGCCGACCGCGAGTCGCCGCGCCTCGTCACGCACGACGAGCGCGGCAATCGCGTCGACCGCGTCGACTACCACCCCGCCTACCGCGAGATGGAGCGCATCGCCCTCGGCTCGGGAATGCTGTCGATGAAGTACACGCCCCACGAGCACGTCACCGACGCGCCCTTCGTCAGCTTCGCCCTCGGCTATCTCTTCGCCATGGCCGAGATGGGACTTTACTGCCCGCTGTGCATGACCGATGGCGTGGCCCGCATCGTCACGCGCTACGGCACGAGCGAGCAGATCGCCCGCGTCATCCCGCGCCTCCCCTCGGGCGGCATGTTCCTGACCGAGCGCGCCGGCGGCTCCGACGTCGGCGCGAACGAGACCGTGGCGCGGCGCGACGACAGCGGCACATGGCGCCTCACGGGGCAGAAGTGGTTCTGCTCGAATGTCGACGCCGAGGCCGTGCTGACGACGGCGCGGCCGGAGGGCGGCGAGGCGGGGACGCGCGGGCTGCGCACGTTTCTGCTCTTCCCGCGCGGCAATCCCGGCGTGACCATCGAGCGGCTCAAGGAAAAGCTCGGCGTCCGCTCCATGCCCACCGGCGAGGTCGCGTTGCGCGATGCGCCGGCCGAGGACATCGGCGACTTTCGCCCGATGGCGGAGATGATGAACCTCTCAAGGCTGTACAACGCCGTCGCGTCGTGCGCCGTCATCGGCCGGGCCATTCACGAGGCGCGCTGGTACGCGGAGCGGCGACGGGCGTTTGGCAAGGCGGTGATCGAGCATCCGCTGGCGCAGGAGACGCTGCTCGACCTCGAGGCCGAGCACCTCGGCGCGCTGCTGATGACGTTCGAAGCCGTCGACGCCCTGCGCCGCGCCGACGCCGGCGACGAGACGGCCGCGCGGCTCCTCCGCGTCCTCACGCCGGTCGTGAAGGCCGTCACCGGCAAGCTCGCCGTGCCATGCGTCTCCGAGGCGATGGAGCTCGTCGGCGGCAAC
>JBKOUP010000198.1:0-3736 GCA_046723495.1 Acidobacteriota bacterium | reverse complement strand
GCTCTCCGACACGCTCAAGGGCAAGCAGGGCCGCTTCCGCCAGAACCTCCTCGGCAAGCGCGTCGATTACTCCGGCCGCTCCGTCATCGTCGTCGGCCCCGAGCTGAAGCTGCACCAATGCGGTCTGCCGAAGAAGATGGCCCTCGAGCTGTTCAAGCCGTTCATCTACCACAAGCTCGAACAGAAGGGCCTCGTCGGCACGATCAAGGCCGCCAAGGAGATGGTCGAGCTGCAGACGAATGAAGTGTGGGACGCGCTCGAAGAGGTGATCAAGGAGCATCCGGTCCTCCTCAACCGCGCGCCGACGCTGCACCGCCTCGGCATCCAGGCCTTCGAGCCGCTGCTGGTCGAGGGCAAGGCCATCAAGATCCACCCGCTCGTCTGCACCGCGTTCAACGCCGACTTCGACGGCGACCAGATGGCCGTGCACGTGCCGCTGTCGCCGAAAGCCCAGGTCGAGTCGCAGGTGCTGATGCTGGCGTCGAACAACATCCTCTCGCCCGCGCACGGCAAGCCGCTGGCGGTGCCGTCGCAGGACCTCGTTCTCGGCTGCTACTACCTGACGAAGGAGAAGAAGGGGGCGAAGGGCGAGGGCAAGGTCTTCGGCTCGATCGATGAGGTGCAGCTGGCCCTGCAGGCGCAGGAAGTCGAGCTGCTGACGCCGATCCGCCTCCGCTTCAGCGGCCGCTTCATCGACCTGACCAAGCACTTCAACGATCAGGACGTGACGCACGCCGAGGTGCAGGAGCTGGATGCCAAGATCGTCGAGACGACGGTCGGCCGCGTCATCTTCAACATGCACATGCCGGAGGAGATCCCGTACATCAACGGCCTCCTCAAGAAGAAGGGCCTGCAGGAGCTGGTCAACTACACGTTCATCACGTACGGCAACGACCTGACCGTGCAGATCCTCGACGACCTCAAGGACCTCGGCTTCCTCTACGCGACGAAAGCCGGCATCTCCATCGGCGTCGACGACATGGTCATCCCGTCGAAGAAGACCGACATCGTCGAAGGCGCGCGCAAGTCGGTGCTCGAGGTCGAGCGCCAGCGCCTCGACGGCGCCATCACCGCCGGCGAGCGCCACAACAAGATCATCGACATCTGGCACCGCGCCACGGAGAACGTGTCGGACGAGATGTTCTCCGAGATGCGCCGTACGGAGACGCAGCGCGGCGAGTTCAACCCCATCTTCATGATGGCCGACTCCGGCGCTCGCGGATCGAAGGAACAGGTCCGCCAGCTGGCCGGCATGCGCGGCCTGATGTCGAAGCCGTCCGGCGAGGTCATCGAGACGCCCATCACCGCGAACTTCCGCGAAGGGCTCTCCGTGCTGCAGTACTTCATCTCCACGCACGGCGCGCGTAAAGGTCTGGCCGACACGGCCCTCAAGACCGCCGACTCCGGCTACCTCACCCGCCGCCTCGTCGACGTGGCCCAGGACGTCATCGTCACCGAGCAGGACTGCGAGACGTTCGACGGCATCACCGTCACCCCCATCATGGAAGGCGGCGACATCCTCGAGCCGCTGCGCGACCGCATCGTCGGCCGCGTCGCCCAGGAGGACATCTACGATCCGCTCACCGGCGACGTGCTGGTCCGCCAGAACGACGAGATCACCGAGGAGCTGGCCAACGCCATCCAGGAGGCGGGCATCGAGCAGGTCAAGATCCGCTCCGTGCTCACCTGCGAGACGCGCCGCGGCGTCTGCCGCCGCTGCTACGGCCGCAACCTGGCCAGCGGCAAGCTCGTGGAGATCGGCGAAGCGGTCGGCGTCATCGCCGCCGAGTCGATCGGCGAGCCCGGCACGCAGCTGACGATGCGTACGTTCCACGTCGGCGGCACGGCCTCGCGCGTGTCCGAGCAGTCGAAGCACGAAGCGACGAACCCCGGCAAGGTGCAGTTCATCAACGTCTCCACGGTCACGAACAAGAACGGCGACCTGGTGGTCATCAACCGCAACGGGAAGCTGGTCATCATCGACGACACGCCGCCGAAGAAGGCCAAGAAGGGCGAAAACGCGCCGCACGAAGGCCGCGAGAAGGAGCGCTACGCGCTGGTGTACGGCGCCACGCTGCGCGTGCACGAAGGACAGCACGTCGAGGCCGGACAGGCGCTCGTCGAATGGGATCCGTTCACCTCGGCGATTCTCACCGAGGTCGGCGGCAAGGTGCACTTCAAGGACATCATCGAAGGCGAGAACGTCCGCGAAGAGACCGACCGCGTGACCGGCCTGACGCAGATGGTCATCGTGGAGTCGGCCACGGCGGAAAAGCGCACGCCGACGGTCACGGTCAAGACGAAGAAGGGAGAGGAGAAGCGCTACCTGCTCCCGACCGGCGCCCACCTCATGGTCACGAACGGCCAGGAGGTCTACCCCGGCGACATCATCGCCAAGATCCCCCGCGCCACGACGAAGACGAAGGACATCACCGGCGGTCTCCCGCGCGTGGTCGAGCTCTTCGAAGCGCGCCACCCGCGCGAGAAGGCGGTCATCTCCGAGGTCGACGGCACGGTGCATCACGGCCCGGTGGTGAAGGGCCTGCGCCGCGTGATCATCGAGACGGACGAAGGGACGCGCCACGAGTACAGCGTTCCCCGCAGCGTCCACGTGAACGTGCAGGAAGGCGAGCGCGTGCGCGCCGGCGACCCGCTGATCGACGGCCCGATCGACCCCCACGACGTGCTCTCGGTGCTCGGCATCAAGGAGCTGCAGCGCTACCTGGTCGACAAGATCCAGGAGGTCTACCGCTCGCAGTCGGTGCAGATCAACGACAAGCACATCGAGGTGATCTGCCGCCAGATGCTGCGCTCCGTGCGCGTGACCCGCGTCGGCGACACGGATTTCCTCGTCGACGAGCAGGTCGACCGCTTCCGCTTCATGGAGGAGAACGAAAAGGTGATGAACCGCGGCGGCGAGCCCGCCGACGGAACACCGCTGCTGCTCGGCATCACGAAGGCGTCGTTGTCGACGGATTCGTTCATCTCCGCCGCGTCCTTCCAGGAAACCACACGCGTGCTGACGGAAGCCGCGATCGCCGGCCGCGTCGACTACCTGCGCGGCCTGAAGGAAAACGTGATCGTCGGCCGCCTCATCCCCGCCGGCACGGGCATGCCGACGTACCGCGACGTCTACCTGGAGAAGGAAGAGGTCCCGCCCCCCCAGCCCACCCTCGAAGACCTGCTCCGCCCGGAGACGGACGAGGAGGGGGAGGAAGCGCTGTCGCTGGCGGACTTTGACGAGGAGCAGTAGGCGGTTCTTAGGTTCTTAAGTTCTTAGTTCTTAGTTTGTCGGGCGGCCTCGCAAGGGCCGCCCGATTGCTTCGTCGCGCCGGCGTCCCCGCCGGCCGTCACGGCGGCGTCCCGCCGCCGCCTCATCATTGCGCAACCCCGAGCGTTCTTGTCCGCGACCTGCCGCGCGAAGACCTTCACCGATCAAGCACGGCCGTCAGATCCGCCAGCCGCAGCCAGCGACGGGCCAGTGAGACCGCATACGGCCCTTCGGAGGCCCTCACGCGGATAACGTCGAGTCCTCCAATGGCCAATGAATTATTAAATCCCTTCGGTGTGAGCTGCTGTCGTTGCCATGCCTGCTGTTGGACCTCTAGAGAACGTGCCTTTAGTTATTGTAGATAGGCGCGTCGGGAAACGTGCACTATTTCGACCGCAGGGGTAGGGAATACAGGACTTGCGTCACTCCTCGTTCAGGGTACTAGTCTTGGTCCTATCACGGCAC
>JBKOUP010000014.1:0-10401 GCA_046723495.1 Acidobacteriota bacterium | reverse complement strand
CGTCTCAGTTGAACACGATGTAGCGGAAGCAGGTGGCGGGCTTGCCCGAGACCGTGAGCCACCCTGCGCCCTGACCGGCCACCGAGATGATGTTGCCGAGGGAGCGGCCGATCACCGTCACCATGATCGCGCTGTTGTCGGTCACCACCGGGTTGTTGAAGGTGATCGAGTTCGTACCCTGGGCCATGCAGGCCACGCCGGAGACGTACGGGCCGCCGTTCAGCCCCGGAGGTCCCTGAATTCCCTGCGGTCCCTGAATTCCCTGCGGTCCCTGAAGCCCCATCGGACCCTGCGCACCCGTGTCGCCCTTATCGCCCTTGTCGCCCTTCAGGCCCTGCGCACCCATGTCGCCCTTATCGCCTTTATCGCCCTTCAGGCCCTGCGCGCCGGCGTCGCCCTTGTCTCCCTTATCGCCCTTCTCGCCTTGCACGCCCGCATCGCCCTTGTCGCCTTTCAGGCCCTGCGCGCCGGCATCGCCCTTGTCGCCTTTGTCGCCCTTCTCGCCCTGCGCGCCCTGCACGCCAGCGTCGCCCTTGTCGCCCTTGAGGCCCTGCGCGCCCGCGTCGCCTTTGTCGCCCTTGTCGCCCTTGAGACCCTGCGCGCCGGCGTCGCCCTTCTCACCCTGCGGACCCGCAGCACCGGCAGGACCGGCCGGGCCGGCAGGACCGATGGCGCCGGTGTCGCCCTTGTCGCCCTTCGCGCCCTGGCCCTGGTAGTCGTCGTGGATGAAGTAGCCGATCACGTCGACGAGGATGTCCGCGCTGCCCTGCGCCGCGGTGAGGGTGAACGTGCTGTCCTTCAGCACGACGCTGGCCTCTTTCATGGCCTCCTCGTCCGGACGGAGCGCGATCTTGGAGTTCTTGTCCGGGGCCACGTCGTGGCCCGGCGTCAGCCACACCACGGTGCCGCCCACCGACTTCGTCGACTTCGTGCCGGTCGCCCAGATGCGCGCGGCGACGGCCAGAGCGTTGACCGGGATCTGATTCGAGCACGGGTTGGTGAAGTTGCCGTCGATCATCTCGCCCACGGAGCGGTACGAACGGCTCTCGTTCGGCGCGAAGCCCGGGCCGCCCCACTGGGCCGGGTAGTGATCCGCGTCGAGAGTGCTGATGAAGCGGCACGGCACGATTTCCTGGAAGACCGCCGGGCCGAGCGCGACCGCCGACGAGCCGTCGGCCTGGTCGGCCAGCAGCACCGAGCGGAGCTGCACGCCCAGCACCGTGTACGGATTGTGCGTCGTCGGAATGACCGGGTCGGCGGCCATCGCCGCGGTCGTGGCAGCGACCGTCAAAGCGATCGCGGTGAACAGTGATTGGAAAACGCTGCGAGTATTCATGGCTCCCTCCGTCTCTTTCTGCTGCGGCGATATGCCGCTTTGTCTGCACGCAATGTCGGCGCAGGGACGGAAAGCGGCATGGACGGGTGCACGGCGCAAACGGACGGTTGTCGGACCCGACGCCGGCGGCTGAGGAGGAGGGGACGTGACCGCGGTCACGTTAAAAGTAGTTATTTGAAGATCAGAGGAGGATCAGATCCTCGAGCTCGTCGCGGCGATGCACCGTCATCGACGACCCCCGCACCGTGATGATCTTCTTCTCTTTGAAGGACTTGAGCAGGCGGGAGACCGTCTCGCGCGACGTGCCGATCGTCTGCGAGATCTCCTCGTGCGTCATCAGCACCGGCACGCGCACGCCGCTCTCCGACTGGCGGCCGGACTCGTCGCACCACGACAGCAGCAGGTAGGCGAGCTTCTCGGCCGCGGAGTTGGCCAGGCCGAGGGAGCGGATCTGGTCGGCGTCGGACTCGCACTCGTCGATCAGCTGCCGGGCGATGTTGAAGGCCACGTCGCGGTACTCGTTCTGGAAGCGGAGGAAGTCGTCGCGCTTGATGAACTTCAGCTGCGACGGCGTGACCGTCTCCGCCGTGGCCTTGTAGGGATTGCCGGACAGCACGCTGGCCAGGCCGAGGGCATCGCCGGGGACGACGCGGCGGGTGATCAGCTTTTTTCCGCCGCCGGAGGAGATCGTCAGCTTCGCCGAGCCGTAGCAGAGGATGAAGAGGCCGCGCGGCGGCTCCCCTTCCGCGAACAGCAGCGTCCCCTCGGGGTAGACGTTCGCGAACGTGATGGCGTCGAACGCCTTCAGCGTCTTCGGATCGAGCTGACAGAAGAAACTGTCGTCGCGCCAGGGACAATCGGGACAGTTCTCACACATCTCGACACCGTATCGGGGGACTGTTCGCATGCGGTCATGATACCGGACCTCACGCCGCCGCCGTCAGCATCTTCGTCTCGAGATAGAACCGCAGATCGTCCGGACCGAGGGCGTAGAGCACGCGATCACCGCCGCGTCCGCTGGCGCTGAGGAACGCGCCGTCGTCCTGGATGAGCACGACGTCGCCGGCGAAGCTCGCCGGGAGCATGGCCAGCAACTGGAGGTACTCGGCCGCCGTGGCCGTGCCGTCGATGACGACGCTCTCGATGTCCTTGCCGAGATCCTCGACGCCGCGGTGGATCGCGTACGGGATCACGCCGAAGCTGTTGACGAAGATGATCCGGCGCGGCGCTTCGCGCGAGGCCAGCCACGGCCGTTCCGGCGCGGCGCTCGAGCGGTGGACGAGCATGATGCGGCGATCGTCGTCATTCATCGCCGTCTCCTCAATGGACGACCAGGCGAGCCAGCACGGCCGTGGCCAGCGCGACGGCCCAGAGGATCGTCAGCACGCGCCAGGTGTGGCGGCCGCCGCGCAGGTCGGATGCGGTGTGTTCAACGAATGCCAGAACGTGAGTCATCGTGAGTCTCCTTTGACGTTGACGATGGAAGGGGGACGCTGCGGGTGCCGAAGTCGTCGATCGGCCAGACATCGAGCGGAAGGTCGCGGCCGTTCGCCGCGTACTTCGAGTCGCTGCCGTGGCTGATCAGCTCGATCCAGCCGCGTTGGGGAACCGTGTATTGCTTCCCGGTGTAGGTGAACTGCGTGCCGGGAGCGCCGACGAATTTGTACGACACCGCGCCCGCGTGGCAGGTGACGCTCGGTGCCGGGCGGTGGAGGAGGGCGGCGAGGGTGATTGCTTCGATGATCATGGCCGACCCTATGTCCAATCGCCGTACCACACGTTTCGATCTTTAAAATCAACGACTTAGCTCCTGCAAACAAACTTCGTTGTGTCCTGCTACCGAACAAGCGTATGATTTTTGGACATGAGCGACACTCTGCTGATCGTAGACGACGACCCGTCGATCATCGCAGGCCTCCAGGCACTGCTCGAAGACGAGTGGGACGTGCGCACGGCCACGAACGGCCGCGAGGCCCGCGCCGCCTTCGCCGACTCCTCGCCCGACGTGGCGCTGCTCGACGTCAACCTCCCCGACGTCTCCGGCATCGAGCTGCTGCACGACCTCAAGATGTACTCCGAGGCGGTGGCGGTGATCATGATGTCGGGCCGGGGGACGTTCGACCGCGTCGTCGAATCGATGCGCCTCGGCGCGGAGACGTTCCTGCAGAAGCCGTTCGACTACGACACGCTCCAGCTCACGCTCGCCAACGTGAAGCGGATGATCGCCACACGGCGCGAGCTTCAGGCGCTGCGCCGCGCCGACACGCCCGACGCCGACCGCCTTCCCGGCATCTCCCCCGCCGTGCAGCGCCTCAACGAGCTGCTCGGACAGGTGGCGCGCGTGCCGTCGCCGGTGCTGATCGAGGGCGAATCGGGCACGGGCAAGGGCGTCTTCGCGCGCCTGATCCACAGCCGCTCGCCGCGCGCCCGCGGGCCGTTCGTCGATCTCAACTGCGCCGGGCTGTCGAAGGAGCTGCTGGAGTCGGAGCTCTTCGGCCACGAGCGCGGCGCGTTCACGAACGCGATGAACACGAAGCCGGGGCTCTTCGAGGTCGCCGCCGACGGGACGCTGTTCCTCGACGAGATCGGCGAGATGGACCTGACGGTGCAGGCCCGCCTGCTGAAGGCGATCGAGGAGAAGCGCTTCCGCCGCGTCGGCGGGATCAAGGATCTCACCGCGAACTTCCGCCTCGTCGCCGCGACGAACCGCGACCTCGGCGCCGAAGCGGCTGCAGGCCGCTTCCGATCGGACCTCTACTACCGCCTCAACGTCGTGCGCGTGCGCATGCCGCCGCTGCGCGAGCGCCCCGAGGACATCCCGGTGCTCGTCGACGTCATGCTCCGGCCGCTGGCGAAGGAGATCGGCAAGCCGGCACCGGCGATGAGCCCGCGCGCGCTGAAGAAGCTCGAGCAGTACGGATGGCCGGGCAACGTGCGCGAGCTGCGCAACGTGCTGGAGCGGGCCCTGCTGACGATGAACGGAAAAGAGATCCGCAGCGAGACGCTGCTGCTCGAAGCGCCCTCGGCGGCGGTGGCGGCGACGTCGTCGGGACTGCCGACGGCGGAGTGGGAGATCCGTCCGCTCGAGGACGTCGTGGCCGACTACGTGACGGCCTCGGTCGACGCCGCCGGCGGCAACGTGCGCAAGGCGGCGCGGCAGCTGCAGATCAGCCCATCGACGCTGTACGCGCGGTTGAAACAGAAGGACGCGCGATGACTTCTCTCGCCGCCGAGCTGCTGCGCGGCGTGATCGAAGACAGTCACGCCTATCAGCGGCACAACGCCGACTTCGCGCGGCTCGGCTTCTCCGCGCGGCAGCGGCTGCTGTGGCGCGCGCGCGAGGCGGCCCTCGCCGTCGCCGCGAAGGCCGGATTCACGCGCAAGCGCTTCGACGTCCATGCGCGCACCGAGTACCTCCTCGCGCATCTGCCGGAATTCGAGGAGGCGTACGCGCTGCTCGCCGACGACGAGTCGCGCGCGCTCTTCGTGGAGCTGCTGAAGTTCCGCATCCTCGGCAAGGAGCACGTGCGCCTGCGCCGCAACAACGACGACTTCTGGCAGCACTACCGCGACGCCGAGGGGCGCTACGCCGTCGAGCGAGGCTCGCGGCGCGCGTGGCAGTGGACGCTGAACCGTTACCGCCTTCCCGGCCGCGGCGGCGCGATCGAGCTGCACGCACATCCGCTGAACGTGCTCGACACCTTTCTGCTCGAGCAGTACGCCTGCCGGCGCGCGGCGATCGAAATCCGCGAAGGCGACGTCGTCATCGACGGCGGCGCCTGCTGGGGCGATACGGCGCTCTACTTCGCCGATCGCGGCGGCAAGGTCTACGCCTTCGAATTCCTTCCCGACAACCTCGCTCTGCTCCGCGAGAACGTCGCGCTCAATCCGTCGCTCGCGCCGCGCATCGAGGTCGTCGACCGCGCGGTCTGGAACGTCTCCGGCGAGCGGGTGCCGTACGCGTCGAACGGCCCGGCCACCGCGCTCGGCAGCGGCGACGCGGCGGCGGAGACGCTGTCGATCGACGATCTCGTGCGCGAGCGCGCGCTGCCGCGCGTCGACTTCATCAAGCTCGACGTCGAAGGCGCGGAGCTGGCCGCGCTGCGGGGCGCCGAGGAGACGATCCGCCGCTTCCATCCCCGGCTGGCCGTGTCGCTCTACCACCGCAACGAAGACTTCGCCGAGATCCCGCGATACCTCGCCGCCCGCGGCTATCGCCTTTACCTCGATCACTTCACCATTCACGAGGAAGAGACGGTGCTCTTCGCCGCCTCGGTATAATCCGCGTCCCTCATGAAGTTCTACATCACCACCGCGATCGACTACGTCAACGACGATCCCCACATCGGCCACATGTACGAGAAGGTGGCCGCGGACGTCATCGCCCGCCATCGCCGGCGCATGGGCGACGACGTCTGGTTCCTCACCGGCACGGACGAGCACGGGCAGAAGATCGAGCGCGCCGCGGCGAAGGAAGGGATCCTGCCGATCGAGCTCGTGAACCGCGTGGTGTCGAACTATCACGACCTCCTGCGCAAGCTGAACATCAGCAACGACGACTTCGTGCGCACCACCGAGGGGCGGCACCGCGTCGGCGTGTACGAGCTGATCCGGCGCATCCAGGAGCGCATGCCCGACGACATCTACCTCGGCGAGCACGCCGGCTGGTATTGCCAGACCGAGGAGACCTTCATCCCCGAGAACCAGGTCCGCGACGGGCGCGACCAGGACGGCCATCCCGTCGAGTGGACGACGGAGAAGAACTACTTCTTCAAGCTCTCGCGCTACACCGAGCCGCTGCTCGAGCACTACCGCAGGAATCCCGGCTTCGTCCGCCCGCGCACGCGCCTCAACGAAGTCGTCGCCTTCGTCGAGCAGGGGCTGAAGGACCTCTCCATCTCGCGCACCGCGGTCAACTGGGGCATCCCCTTCCCCGGTAATCCCGAGCACGTGATCTACGTCTGGATGGAGGCGCTGACGAACTACATCTCCGCGCTCGGCTTCGGCAGCGGTGGCGACGACGACGCGCGCTTCCGCCGCTACTGGCCGGCGGACGTGCACCTCGTCGGGAAGGACATCGTCCGCTTCCACGCCGTCTACTGGCCGGCCTTCCTGATGGCCGCGGGCATCGAGCTGCCGCGGCAGATCGTCGGACACGGCTGGTGGCTGCGCGACAATCAGAAGATCTCGAAGTCGCTCGGCAACGTGGTGCGCCCGCACGAGGTCATCGACACGTTCGGCACCGATCCGTTCCGCTATTACGTGATGCGGGAGATGGTCTTCGGACAGGACGCGAATTACTCCGACGAGGCCTTCATCACCCGCTACAACGCCGACCTCGCCAACGACCTCGGCAACACGCTCTCGCGGGCGCTGAAGATGAGCGAGACGTACTTCGGCGGGAAGACGCCGCCGACGCCGTGCGACGACAACGATCTCCTGCGATTGGCGGGCGAGATCGCGCCGGAGTACCTGCGGGCGATGGACGACTACGCGTTCCACCGCGCCATCGACGTCGCCTGGAAGCTGCTCGTGGCCGTGAACGGCTACATCGTCAGCCGCGAGCCGTGGAAGATGTTCAAGCAGAACGGCGCGGACGAGTCGCTGTCGCGCGTGATCTGGAACGCGCTGGAGTCGCTGCGGATCATCTGGGTGATGCTCGCGCCGGTGATGCCCGCGTCCGCGCGCGAAGCGCTCTCGCGCCTCGGCGCGGATGCCAATGCGATCGGCGCGGATGCGCTGCGGTGGGGACAGCTGCCGAACGGCGCGCCGATCCGCGCGGGCGACCCGATCTTCCCGCGCATCGACGCCGCCGCGTTCATGGGAGAGACGAAGATGGAAGAACCTCGTGTGGAAACGACGCAAGCGGCGCCGCCCGATCTGGCGCGCATCTCGATCGAGCAGTTCATGCAGATCGACCTGCGCGTGGCCGAGGTGCGCGCGGCGGAGCGCGTGCCGAAGTCGAAGAAGCTGATCAAGATGACCGTCTTCACCGGCGAGGAAGAGCGCACGATCGTCGCCGGCATCGCCACGAAGTACACGCCGGAAGAATTGGTCGGACGGAAGATCGTGATCGTGGCGAATCTCGAGCCAGCCAAGCTGATGGGAATCGAGTCGAACGGCATGGTGCTGGCGGCGTCGATCGACGGCGAGCCGTCGCTGCTGAGCGTCGATTCAGCAGTCCCGGCCGGGACAAAAGTCAAGTGACGGATGATACGCATGAGGTTGCAAAAACGAGTGGCGTCTCGCGCGCCGCGGACGTAAATTGCGAGCGTCGCTGATCTGAGATTTTTGCAGCGACCCAGTCGGCGCACTCTAGCGCGCTGCGCCCGTTCCCCGGCCAGGAACGGGCTTTTTTTTGCGACACCCATTAAACGTTTCCACAAGTCAGTCGTCCTTGCATTGTGCGCAACACGGCAGTTCTTTGCCTGTTCATTTTTCTCGCTGCTTCCCTTCTCGCCGAGCCGCCTCCGAAACGGCCGAACATCCTCCTCATCGTCCTCGACACCGTCCGCTACGACGCCGTCTCCGCCTCGAACACGCCCTTCCTCGACTCGCTGTCCAAGCGCGGCGTCGTCTTCACGGCCGCCTACAGCACGCACGACTTCACGCCGACGTCGCATTTCTCGATGGAGACCGGCCTTCGCGACGGCCTCGGCAGCGACGACGACCGCCCCGAGAACGGCGTGGCCTGGCAGCTCCGCCGCAGCGGCTACTTCACGTTCGCCATGGTCGCGAACAGTCTCATCGGCCAGCAGCAGATGCCCGTTCATCGCGCTTTCGAGGATTTCCGGCAGATCGGCGACGTCGTCACCGGCAGCGGCCTCGATGTGATGAACGACCTGCTGCGCATCGACGCGCGCCTGGCCCTCTTTCACGTCCGCTCCACACCGCATACGCGGGCCATGCTGTACTACTCGGCCGAGCGCGTGCTGCCGGAGCTCCTCGTCCAGATGCGCGCGGCGCGGCGGCCGTACTTCGGCTTCGTGAATCTCATCGACGCGCACGAGCCGTACGTGCCGCACGCACGCAATTACCCGCCGGAGACGAGGCTTCCGCCGAACTTCGACGGCGACATCCTGGCCCGCCGCCTTCCGCCGGAGCTGCAGCATCCGACGGACGCGGCGATCAAGGAAAAGCTCGCCGCGGTGCGCTTCCCGCACCTGCTCGCGGACGACCTCTCCGCCGAGGCGCTGGCGATCTACAAGCGCCGCTACATGGCCACGGTCCGCGACACCGACGCGGTGCTGCAGCAGTTCTTCGACGCCGCGAACCGCGAGCACCTTCTCGACGACACGGTGGTGATCATCACTTCCGACCACGGCGAAGCCTTCGGCGAAGGCGGCTTCGTCACGCACATGCTCGGCGACCACGGCGACGGCGAGGCTACGCACCACGTGCCGCTGATCGTCGTGCTTCCGCCGCGCTTCGCGCGCGCGGCCGCGCGCATCGACCGGCGCGTGTCGATCGCCAACCTCGCCGCGACGATGTATGACGTGGCCGGACTCGAATGGTCGTCGTTCGCGATGCGGTACGACGGATGGGCGCGCTCGCTCGCGCCGCTGTTCATGTCGGTGCCGCCGCGCGTGGCGCGGGCGGTGCCTCCGGCGCCCGCGGCGCAGGATCATCGCGACGCGGAGCGCGAGCGCGCCAAGGCCATGAAGGCGCTGGGCTACATCCACTAGCCGGGGAAGATGTCGTCGACGATGCCGACGACGACGGAGCGTACCGGGCCGTCCTTCGAGTCGAGCACCTGGCGGGCGCCGTTGCCTTCGTCGAGGACGAGGACGCGCTCGTCGGCGCCGGCGCCGACGGCGTCGACGGCGATGAGGTAGTCGCCGCCGTCCTTCTCGATGACCAGCATGCGCCGGGTCTCGTAGAAGCGATGCTTGATCGTGCCGTGGATCTCGCCGATGACGCGGCCGAGGATCATGTGACGTTCACTCCGTCGACGATGGCGATGATGGCGTGGTCGACCGGGACGAACCACGGGTCGAGGGCCATCGCGGCCTCGCGTCCTCCTTCGTATGACACCAGCTCGCCGGGCCCGGCCATGCGCGTGGAGTCGGCGGCGACGAGCGCCTTCCCTTTCGGGTTCAGCTTCTTGTCGAGCGGCTGCACGATCAGCATCGGCACGCCTTCCAGGCCGGGCGTGACGATGCATGGGACGACTTGCCCGATCACGCGGCCGAGCAGCATCAGCCGGCCTCCCCGTCGAGATCGAGCAGCGGCGCGACGTCGAAGCGCGTGGCGGCGGTGATGTCGCGCTCGAGGACGTCGTGGGGGGCGGCGATGATGCGGTGCGAGAAGCCGCGCGGCGGGGCCTCGCTGCTCGTGCCGGCGGCGGCGAGGACCGCGGCGGCGTCGACGTCGTGCAGCGTGCCGGACAGGAGGGCGATGCCCTTGCCGGCCAGGCCGGTGTCGGAGAGGCGCACCTCGATCAGCTCCACCGGCGTCCCCTTCAGCGCCGCCTCGACGGCGCGGACGATCGACGAGGCCGTGTCGGTCTCGAGGATCAAGAGCGATCCGGTGGTGCGCTTCCTCGTGCCGAAGACGGCGTCGTAGAGCGCGGGATGAATGTCGGGAAGGAAAGCGTAGTCGAGGACGGCGCTGCGCGTCGTGGCCAACGCCTCGCCGAGCGACTCCTGCGTCGACGCCGTCGAGCCGCCGAAGAGCACGAGATAGCGGCCGCGCGAGACCGTGCCGGCGCGCACGAAGGCGATCGGCGCTTTCTTGAGAATCGCGTCGACTGCGTAGACGCCGGCCGGGATGTCTTCGTAGTCGATGACGGCGAGAGCGGAGGCCTTCTTCATCACGTGATCCTGAAATGGTCGACGAGGACGCAGCGGCGCCAGCGCGAGAAGCTGCGCGGCCCGGTCATCCCCTCGCCGGTCGGGCTGGCGATGGTGAACGAGCAGTAGCCCTCGCCGTCGAGGCCGAGGCCGGCCTGGGAGCGCCCGTTCTTCACGAAGATCGAGCAGTCGCAGAGCTTGGCCATGCGGCTCAGGTTGTCGAGGTTCTTCGAGTGCATGACCGCGGTGTGGCGGTTGCCGCCCTCGACTTCC
>JBKOUP010000001.1:0-10002 GCA_046723495.1 Acidobacteriota bacterium | reverse complement strand
GAGAAGCTGCGCGCCTTCGCCGTCCTCTCCGGGCCGACCTTCGCCCTCGAAGCAGCGCGCGGCGATCCGACGGTGGCGGTGGTCGCCTCGACCGACGACCGCTTTGCGCACGCGGCGCAAGGCATGCTCAGCGGCGGGACGTTCCGGCTCTATCGCACCGACGACGTCGGCGGCGTCGAGCTCGCCGGGTCGCTCAAGAACGTCATTGCCATCGCTGCCGGCGTCCTCGAAGGGCTCGGCCTCGGCTCGAACACGAACGCCGCGCTGGTCACGCGCGGGCTGCACGAGATGACCAAGCTCGGCATCGCCCTCGGCGGGCGGCTCGAGACCTTCGCCGGCCTCGCGGGGATGGGCGACCTCGTCCTTACGTGCACCGGCGCGCTGTCGCGCAACCGCCGTGTCGGTGTCGAGCTCGGCCGCGGCAAGACGCTCGAGCAGATCCTCGGCGAGACGCGCGAGATCGCCGAGGGGGTGAAGACCGCGAAGGCCGCGCAGGCGCTCGCGGAGCGGCATCGGATCGAAATGCCGATCACGAGCGAGATGTACCGCGTGCTCTACGAAGGCGAATCGGCGCGCGCCGGAATCCAGAGGCTAATGACGCGCTCGCTGAAGGCGGAGTTCGCGCGGTAATTGCACTATTCATCAGCGAAGGAGGCCGCATATGTTGCACTTCCTGAAGAAGTTGCTGATGTTTCGCATCGGGCAGAAAGCGTCGCGCGGCTTCGCGAAGTCGATCGGCCTCGATGCGCTGGCAGGAATCGTTGGATTGGTCGGCGGCGTGAAGTACATGCGGCGCCACTCGTAGGCAGGTGACAGGGAGCAGGGAACGGGTGACAGGTGCAATCGCCAACCTGTCGCCTGTCATCTGTTTCCTGTTCCCTACATCGGCGGCTTCTTCTCTTCGGCGGCCTTTGCCTTGGCCACTTCCTCTGCGATGTGCTCCGCCACCGCGGGATCGTCGAACACGCCGGCGCCTTCGGCGGCCTCGAGCGTTTGCTTCGCGCTGGCGATGCGCTGCTCCTTCGCCTTCTGCTCCGCGGCAGTGCGGTCGGCGGCTGCTTTCGCGTCGGCGGCGCGCTTCAGCTGCTCCGCGCGCATCTCCTCTTCCGAGACGTGAGGCGGCACGGGCGGGAGGGCGGCGGGGGGTGTGTTCGCCGTGGTGATGTGACCGCCGGTCTTGATCAGCGTGTCGTTCGTGATGACGACCGTGGCCTTGCGCTTTTTCTTCGCGGCCGAGGCCTTCGCGGCGGCGACGAGCGGTGAGTCGACGGTGGCGGGAGCTGCCGAAGTCGTCGTGGCCGCCGGGGCCGGCGCGGACTGCGTTTGCGTCTGCGTTTCGCCGGCCAGCAGCGGCAGCGCGGCCATTGCCAATGATGCAAGCAGCAGCGGTTTCATGGTGCGTTCAATGCTACGCTTCCGGCTCAAATTTCCCGAACCGCCCCGAATCTTGCAATTTGGCGGCTGAATGACGCCCGAGCTTCTGCTGCACAAATTCGGCTACCTGGCCGTCTTCGTCGGCACATTCCTCGAAGGAGAGACCATCCTGGTCATGGCCGGCTTCTTCGCGGAGCGCGGCTACCTTCATCTCCTCGGCGTCATCCTGACCGCCTTCGGCGGCGCCTTCGTCGGCCACGTCTTCTGGTTCTGGCTCGGGCGCACGCAGGGCGTCAAGCTCCTCGACCGCATGCCGCGCATGAAAAAGCATTTCGGCCGCGGCATCCGCATCTTCGAGCGCTACGGCGCGCCGGCCATCTTCATCACCCAGTGGCTCTACGGGTTGCGCGTCACCTGCGCCGTCATCATCGGCATCTCGAAGATCTCGGCCGTCAAATTCATCGTCTACGAGGCCGTCACCTGCATCATCTGGGCGATCATCATCGCCAGTGCCGGCTACTACTTCGGCCGGGCCGTCGAGCGCGTCCTAGGCCGTGCTGCACACATCGAGAAGTACGGGCTGCTGATTCTTCTTCTGCTTGGCGTGGCCTTTTTCGCCTGGCATCAGTGGAAGGATCGCCGTCCCTCGGCCGATTAGAAATCCCTGCCCGTGCTCGACGCCGATCTCGCGCAGCACCGAGGCGTGCGCCTCCGTCTCCACCCCCTCGGCGATGACCTCCTTGCCGAGCGTGTGGGCGACCGTGTTCACCGCCTGCACCAGCGCGCGGTTCGTCAGGTTCGTGTCGACGTCGCGGATGAACGTGCGATCGATCTTGACGTAGTCGACGGCGAGCGCGCGTAGGTAGCTGAGCGACGAGAAGCCGACGCCGAAGTCGTCGAGGGCGAAGAGGCAGCCGAGCTCCTTCAGCCTGCGGATCCAGTTGCGCGCGCTGGCGAAGTCGGCGACCGCCGCCGACTCCGTGATCTCGAACGACAGCCGCCCCGGCTCGAGCGCGGCAGCGCGGATGCGCCCCTCGATGTGGGCGAGCAGCTGCTCGTCGTTGAGGCTCGCCGCGGAGAGGTTCGCGAAGATGCGCAGCGCCGGCCGGGCCACGATCGTGCGCAGCACCTCGTCGAAGACCCAGCGGTCGATCTGGGGCATGAGGCCGTAGCGCTCGGCGAAGGGGAGGAAGCGATCGGGCGCCAACTCGGCGCCGTCGTCGCCCTTCATGCGCACGAGGGCCTCGAAATGCGTCGTCTCGCCGCTGCCGAGGTGGATGACCGGCTGGAAGACGAGCGACAGCTGGCCGTCGCGCAGCGCGCGCTTGATGCGGAAGAGCATCTGCGAAGCCTCGGCCAGACAAACGCCGGCAGGCTCCGACAGCGGGTAGGCCACGACGCGGTTCTTGCCGCGCTCCTTCGCGGTGATGAGCGCGGAGTCGGCGCGGGAGAGCACCGTCTTGGCGTCAACGGAGCCGTCGATCGGCGCGAGGCCGACGCTGATCGTGACGTTGAGCGCCTCGGCGGCCTGGCGCAGGCGCTCGGCGATGGCCGCGGCCGCCTCGGCGGTCACGTCCTGCAGCAGGATGGCGAACTCGTCGCCGCCGAGGCGGGCGATGAAGTCGCCGGGACGGAGAACCCCTTCCATGGCGCGGGCCAGCTCGGAGAGGAGCTGATCGCCGGCATCGTGTCCGATCGACTCGTTCACGAGCTTGAAGTCGTCGACGTCGATGATGAGGACCGCCGCGGTCGCGCCGTCCTTGGTGCGGCGCATGACCCGCGCAAACATCCCGTCGAAAACGCGGCGGTTCGGCAGGTTCGTCAGCGTGTCGTGCATGACCAGGTGCCGGATCTGTTCCTCCTGCCGCTGGCGCTCGCTGATGTCCTGCTTCACGGCGACGAAGTGCGCGATCTCGCCGCGCTCGCCGCGCACCGGCGTGATCGTCTGTTCCTCCGCGTAGATCTCGCCGTTCTTGCGCCGGTTGTACATCTCGCCCCGCCACACCCGCCCGCCCAGCAGCGTCTCCCACATCTGCCGGTAAAACGCGCCGCTGTGATTGCCGGAGCGGAAGAGGCGCGGGTTCTGGCCGAGGACTTCGCGCAGCGTCCAGCCGGTGAGCTGCGTGAACGCCGGGTTGGCCCATTCGATGGCGCCGTCGGCGCGCGTGATGAGGATCGCGTTCGCGGCCGACTCGCAGGCCACGGTCAGAAGGCGGATCTGCTCGTGGACGGCCGCGGCGTGGAGCGACAGCGCCACTTGATCGGCGAAGGCGCGCAGCTCCTCTTCGGGGAAGGGCTCGTCGTCGTCGCCGCAGAAGAGCGTGAGCGCGCCGAGAACCTTGTCATGGGCGATGAGCGGAAGGGCCAGGACGGAGCGCAATCCGTGCGCGAGGGCGCGGTCGCGCCACGCCGAGAAGCCGGGATCGTTCTCGATGCGGCATACGCGCGGCGCGCCGCTGCGGATGGCCGTGCCGGTGGGGCCGGTGCCGTTCGGCGACTCGTCCCAGCGCACGACGATGTCGTCGAGGAACGCCGCGGCCGGACCGGCGGCGGAGCGGATGTCCACCTCGCCGCCTTTGCCTTTCAGGCTGATTTGCACCAACGGGTAGTTGTAGCCGGCGGCAAGTCCCTCGGCGATGAACTTCAACATCGAGTCGCGCGGCTCGCCGCGGAGGATCATTCGGTCGATTTGATGGATCAATGCGTACATCATCACGGCGCATCGTGATCGTGGGTCAAAAATCGACGCATGACTGCGCTCACAGAAGCCGTGTGACGTAACACTTCCCACCGTTCCGGCGACGCGTCAGAATGCGCTATGCGCTTCTCCCGCCGCTACATCGGGCTCGTCCTGCTGCCGCCGATCGTCGTTCTCTTGCCGCTGGCGACGGCCTTCCTCGTGCATGTGACGCGCGTCACGCGCTGGCTCCCGATCGCGGTGACCGCGGCGGCGGTCTACCTTGCCGGAGCGATGCTCTTCTTTCTGGCCGTCGAGCCGTACGCGCGGCGCGCCGAGGAGCAGCGGACCTCCGAGGCCATCTCCGACTGCCTGGCGCGCACGATCCTCGGCGCGGTCCTGCTGTGGCTCGGCGCCGGCGCGCTGCTGGCGCTCACCGGCTGGGCGGTGATCCGTCCGACGTTCCTCGGCCTTCAATACTTCGCCGAGGCCGCGCTCATCGTCGCCGCGCCGGCCATGGCCTGGAGCTACTGGACCGGCAAGCGCCTTCTCATCGGCGCCGCCGTCGACGTCCGCCAGCTCGCCTACCACGGCCGCGCCTACTCCATCGGCTGGAAGATCGCCATGGTCTTCATCGGCTTCTACATCGTCTCCGTCGGCGCGCTCGTGCACATGGTGTCGTCGCGCATTAACGACGTCGAGGTTGCAGGCGAGGTGGCGGGATACGGCCTGCTCATCGCCGGGTTGACCGCGATCATCTTCGCCGTGGCCACGTACTTCCTGGCCCGCGACATCACCGCGCCGATGCAGCGCCTGATGCACCTGGCCTCGGCCATGGCCGCGGGGCAGTTCGACGTCGAGCCGCGCGTCTTCGCCGACGACGAGATCGGCACTCTCGCGGCCAGCTTCGCCGTCACGCGCGAGCACCTGCGCGAGCTCATCGGCCGCGTCGGCAACCGGGGCGGCGCCATCACCAGCGGCGTACGCGTGATGCGCGAAGGGACCGACGCGCTGCTCACCGGCGCGCGCGAGCAGAGCACGATGACCGAGCAGTCGGTGGCGTCAGTGTTCCACGTGCGCAGCGAGGCGGAGTCGGTGCTCTCCGCCGCCGACACGATGACCAACGCCGCCACCGACTCGGCCTCGCGCGCGGCGGAGTTGCGGGCGTCGTCGCAGGAAGTGGCGGCGCGCATGGAGGACCTGGCGCGCTCGGTGGAGAAGAGCGCCTCCGGCACCGACGAGATCAGCGCCTCGGCCAACGAGATGTCGCGGCGCACGACGGTGCTCACGGGCTTGAGCAACGACGTGCTCTCCTTCGTCGCCGAGATGGACGCCACGATCCGCAACATTCACGAGACGGCTACGACGACGGAGTCGCTGGCGTCGGAGGCCGGCGGCCACGCGCGCACGGGACGCGAGGCGGTCGACGAGACGGTCAGCGGCATCCGCACGGTGCAGGAGGCGACGCGGCGGACGATCGGCGCCTTCGAGTCGCTGCAGACGAGCCTCGGCCAGATCGGGCAGATCCTGACGTTCATCGACGAAGTCACGAACCGCACGAACCTGCTGTCGTTCAACGCCGCGATCATCGCCGCGCAGGCCGGGCAGAACGACTTCGGCTTCTCCGTGATCGCCGAGGAGATCCGCCAGCTCGCCGACCGCACCCGGCAGTCGACGAAGGAGATCTCCGGGATCATCCGCAACGTGCAGCCGGTGGCCCAGCAGGCGCTGGCGGCGCTCGGCGAGAGCGGCGACCGCGTCGACCGCACGGTCGAGCTGGCCCAGAACGCGGCCGGCGCGCTGGCGACGATCCTGGAGAGCGCCGAGCGCTCGATGACGATGAGCCGCACGATGGCGCGCTCGCTCGAGGAACAGGCCCGCGCGACGAAGCACCTGCACGAGGTGACGGCGCGGATGTCGGAGCACGTCGACGAGATCGACCGGGCCACGCGCGGGCAGGCCGAGGCCACGCTGCTGCTGTCGCAGGAGGCGGAGCGCGTCAGCGACATCGCCGCCGAGGTGAAGCGGGCCACGGACGATCAGGTGGCGACGGGGGCGGGCATCGCCCAGGCCATGGAGCAGATTGCCTCCGACGTGCGTGTGATCCGCGACCGCCTCGGCCGCCAGCTGGCCGAGGCCGAGGCCATCGCCAGCGCCACGCGCGCGACGCTGACGATCGCCAAGAAGAACAACGCCATCGCCGAGCAGTTCAGCGCGGCGATCGAGGACCTCGTCGTGAGCGGGAAGGTGTTTTCGGAGGACGTGGCGCGGTTTCGGGTGTGAAGTAGGTTGTTAGGTTCTTAGGTTCTTAAGTTCTTAAGTTCTTAAGTTCTTAGTTCTTGGTTCTTAGTTCTTGGTTCTTGGTTCTTAGTTCTTGCGATGACCACAAACTAAGAACTAAGAACCAAGAACCTAAGAACCTAAGAACGTAAGAACCTAACAACTACCCCTCATACGCCTTCTGCTCCAGCTCCGCCTGCGCCGCTGCGAGGCGCGCCACCGGCACGCGGTACGGGGAGCAAGACACGTAGTTGAGATTGCACGTGCGGAAGAAGCGGATGGAGTCGGGGTCGCCGCCGTGCTCGCCGCAGACGCCGACCTTGAGCTTGGCGTTCGCGCTGCGCCCGCGCTCCGTGCCGAGGCGGACGAGCTGGCCGACGCCCGTGACGTCGATCGATTCGAACGGATCCTTCGGCAGGATCTTCTTGTCGACGTACTCGGGCAGGAACGTGCCGGCGTCGTCGCGCGAGTAGCCGAACGTCATTTGGGTGAGGTCGTTCGTGCCGAAAGAGAAGAACTCGGCGATTTCGCCGAGCTGGTCGGCGATCAGCGCCGCGCGCGGGATCTCGATCATCGTCCCCACCACGACCGGCACCTCCACGCCACGCTCCTCGATGACCTCCGCGGCCACGCGGCGGGTCATCTCGCTGGTGAGCTGCAGCTCCTTGACCGTGCCGACCAGCGGAATCATCACCTCGGGGTGGACGTCGATGCCCTCTTTGCGAACGTCGCAGGCGGCCTGGAAGATCGCCCGCACCTGCATCTCGTAGATCTCCGGGTAGGTGATGCCGAGGCGGCAGCCGCGGTGGCCGAGCATCGGGTTCATCTCGTGAAGCTGGTTCACCTTCGCGCGCAGCTCGACGAAGCCCCACCCCATGTCGCGGGCCAGCGTGGAGATCTGCGTCTCGTTCTGCGGCAGGAACTCGTGAAGCGGCGGGTCGAGGAGGCGGATCGTCACCGGCATCCCGGCCAGCTCGCGGAAGATCCCTTCGAAGTCCGCCTTCTGGAACGGGAGGATGGCCTCGAGCGCGCGGCGGCGCCCTTCCTCGTTACGCGCCAGGATCATCTCCCGCACGCGGATGATGCGCTCCTCGGCGAAGAACATGTGCTCGGTGCGGCACAGCCCGATCCCGTGCGCGCCGAAGAGGCGGGCCACGCGCGCGTCGTTCGGCGTGTCGGCGTTCGTGCGCACGCCGAGGGTGCGGATCTCGTCGGCCCATTTGAGGAGGCGGTCGAAGTTGCGGAAGATCTCCGACTGCTCCGGCTTCATCGTCCCTTCGATCAGGACCTGGATGACTTCGGAGGGCTTCGTCGGGAGCTTGCCGCCGATGATCTCGCCCGTCGTGCCGTCGAGGGAGATCCAGTCGCCTTCCTCGAGCGGCTCGTGTCCTTCGCTCTTCAGCTCGCCGCGGTTGTAGTCGACTTTGAGCGCGCCCGCGCCGACGATGCACGGCCGCCCCATGCCGCGAGCCACGACCGCGGCGTGCGAGGTGAGGCCGCCGCGCGTGGTGAGGATGCCGGCGGCGCTGTGCATGCCGGCGATGTCCTCGGGCGAGGTCTCGATGCGCACGAGGATGACCGGATTTTCCTTGGCCATCTGCACCGCGTGCTCGGCGTTGAACGACACGCGCCCCGCCGCCGCGCCCGGACCGGCGGCCAATCCGCGGCCGAGGAGGCGGCCGCCGCGGAGCGCCTTCTCTTTTTCCGCGGCGTCGAACACGGGCGCGAGGAGCTGCACGATCTGCCCGGCCTCGACGCGCTCGACGGCCTCGCGCGGCACGATCAGCTTTTCCTCGACCATGTCGCAGGCGATCTTCACCGCCGCGAAGCCGGTGCGCTTGCCGGTGCGCGTCTGCAGCAAGTACAGCTTGCCGGCCTCGATGGTGAACTCGATGTCCTGCATGTCGCGGTAGTGGGCCTCGAGTTTCTTGTAAACGTCCTCGAGCTGGGCGTAGGCCTCGGGCATCGCCTCCTCGAGCGATTTCTCGCCCGCCACGGCCTGGGCCTTCGAGATCGGCAGCGGCGTGCGGATGCCGGCGACGACGTCCTCGCCCTGCGCGTTCGGAAGGTACTCGCCGAAGAACTTCCTCTCCCCGGTCGACGGGTTGCGCGTGAAGGCCACGCCGGTGGCGCAGTCGTCGCCCATGTTGCCGAAGACCATCGACTGCACGTTGACGGCGGTGCCCCAGTCGTCGGGGATGCCGTTCAATTTGCGGTAGGTGATGGCGCGCTGGTTGTTCCACGAGCCGAAGACCGCGCCGATCGCGCCCCACAGCTGGTCGTTGACGTCCTGCGGGAACTCCTTGCCGCTCTTCTCGCGGACGATGTTCTTGTACGTGGCGACGAGCTCGCGCAGTGCATCCGCGGGGATCTCCGCGTCGGTCTGCACACCGACTCGATCGCGCAACGCGAAGAGCTCGTGCTCGAAGTGCTCCTTGTCGACTTCGAGGACGACGTCGGAGTACATCTGGATGAAGCGGCGGTAGGAGTCGAGGGCAAAGCGCTCATCGTGCTTGGCCAGGCCGCTGACGGTCTCGTCGTTCAGGCCGAGGTTGAGGATCGTGTCCATCATCCCGGGCATGGAGGCGCGCGCGCCGGAGCGGACGGAGACGAGAAGCGGCTTGCCGCGGTCGCCGAATTTGCGGCCGACGACTTTTTCGACGCGGGCGAGGTTCTCGGCCACGGCCTCGCGCAGGTCGGGCGGGTACTTGCGCCCGTGGTCGTAGAAGTACGTGCAGACCTCGGTGGAGATCGTGAAGCCGGGCGGCACGGGGACGCCGATGTTGGTCATCTCGGCGAGGCCCGCGCCTTTGCCGCCGAGGATGTTCTTCATCTTGGCGTTTCCCTCGGCGCGGCCTTCGCCGAAGTAGTAGACGTACTTCGTCTCGGTCTTATCGTCCGACTTCGAGATCGACGGTGCTATAGAGCTCACGAGCGGCCTCCGACCCGGGAATCTGTCGTGCGTTGTCCGATCCCGCGGCGACGAGCGTCACCTCGTTCGGTGTGACTCCGGCATTGTGAAGCGCCTTGACAAGGGAGTCGAGGGCGCGTTGGGCCCGGGCCCGGTTGGCCGCGGGCGTTTTCTCGCGGAATTCGTGGGCGACGAGGCGGGCGTTCGGGTGGTCCTTCAGCGCGCCGGCGAGCCATTTCAAGGCCTCGGCGCTGGCGGCGGCGTCGAGCGTGCCGTCGGATGCGAAGCGGAGGCCGTAGAGCGAATGGCGGCCGGTGCGCTTGAGAAATTCGCGGCCGACGTCGGGTCTGTCGCCGAACGGCAGCAGCATCTCCGCGCGCTCGCCAAACCACGCGTCGCCGAAGAAGAGCGGGATGATCTCCTCGTGCCACTGCACGCCGTTGAGGTGCTTCCCGTCCGGCGAGACGGCGAACATCGCGTAGCCGAACTCCGTCCCGCGAATCCATTCGAAGCGATAGACGCGCCCGTTGCCGCCGCCGTCGAAATGCATCTGCGAATGCGCGTACTCCATGACGCCGCCTGTCTCCGTAAACTCGGCGTTGCGGCCGTTGACGCGCCACGTCCCGCTGATGCGGCCCGTCCGCGCGGGCGCGAGCTCGCGCCCCTGCGCGAGGATCGAGCTCACCGCGCCCTGGCCGCCGGCGACGCTCGGCTCCGGCAGCGTCACGCGCAGGTACGCGGCGTCGGCAGGCTTCACATC
>JBKOUP010000398.1:0-4334 GCA_046723495.1 Acidobacteriota bacterium | reverse complement strand
GGCCTACCACGAGTCGAGCTACAACAAGAACAACGCGTGGGAGTTCTTGTACGAGGACGCGTACGACCTCGTGGCGCGCATCCCCATCGTCGCCGCGTTCATCTACAACCTGAAATACCGAACCGATAAGCAGATCCCGATCGATCCGGCCAAAGACATGGGCGCGAACTTCGCGCACATGATCGGCCAGAAGAAAGAATACGAAGACGTCGCGAGGATGTACTTCATCCTCCACTCCGACCACGAGTCGGGGAACGTCTCGGCGCACACGACGCACCTCGTCCACTCCGCGCTCTCCGATCCGTACTACGCCTACTCGGCCGGCCTCAACGGCCTGGCCGGACCGCTGCACGGACTGGCGAACCAGGAGGTGCTCGACTGGACGCTGAAGTTCCAGGACAAGTACTGCCGCGACACCGAGCCGACGAAGGAGCTGGTCACCAAGGCGCTGTGGGACACGCTCAACGCCGGCCACGTCGTGCCGGGCTACGGACACGCCGTGCTGCGCAAGACCGATCCGCGCTACATGGCCCAGCGCGAGTTCTGCCTCAAGACTCCGGGCCTCAAGGACGATCCACTGTTCAAGCTCGTGTCGATGATCTTCGAAGTCGCGCCGGGCGTGCTCACGGAGCAGGGGAAAGCGAAGAATCCGTGGCCGAACGTCGACGCGCAGTCGGGCGTGATCCAGTGGTACTACGGCGTCACTGAGTGGGACTTCTACACGGTTCTGTTCGGCGTCGGCCGGGCCCTCGGCTGCATGGCCAACATCACCTGGGACCGCGGCCTCGGCTACGCCATCGAGCGTCCGAAGTCGGTCACCACGCCGATGCTCGAGAAGTGGGCCGAAGAGGGCGGCCGCAAGTTCTAGTCGCAACGGCGGTGTAGCGCAGGCGCGCCCCTGCGCTACACTTCGCCGCCATGGCTGACACGCTGTCCATCACCGACAACCGCACCGGCAAGACGTACGAGGTTCCGATCACCGACGGGACCGTCAAGGCGCTCGACCTGCGCCAGATCAAGACCGGCGCCGACGACTTCGGACTCATGACCTACGACCCGGCGTTCATGAACACCGCGTCGTGCCGCAGCTCGATCACTTTCATCGACGGCGACAAAGGGATCCTCGAGTACCGCGGCTATCCGATCGAGCAGCTCGCGGAGAAGGCCACGTATCTCGAAGTCGCGTACCTCCTGCTCCACGGCGAGCTCCCGAACAAGCCGCAGCTCGACGACTGGACGCACAACATCACCTACCACACGATCATCAACGAGAACCTCAAGGGGCTGCTCGACTCGTTCCGCTTCAACGCCCACCCGATGGGGAAGCTGATCTCGACCGTGGCCGCGCTCGGAACGTTCTACCCCGAGGCCAAGAATATTTTCGAGGCCGAGTGCCGGCAGAAGCAGATCTACCGGCTCATCGCCAAGATGATCACCATCTCCGCGTTCGGCTACCGGCACATGGTGGGGATGCCGTACGCCTATCCGGACAACGACCTCTCCTACCCCGGCAACTTCCTGAACATGATGTTCAAGACGACGGAGGTGAAGTACACGCCGAATCCGGCCATCGAGCGCGCCGTCGACGTGCTCTTCATCCTCCACGCCGACCACGAGCAGAACTGCTCGACGAACGCCATGCGCGCCGTCGGCAGCTCGCACGTCGATCCCTACTCCGCGGTCGCGGCCGCGGCGGCGGCGCTGTACGGACCGCTGCACGGCGGCGCCAACGAGGCCGTGCTGCGCATGCTCGCGGAGATCGGCTCGGTCAGCCACGTGCCGGAGTTCATCAAGAAGGTGAAGTCGGGAGAGGGCGGGCGGCTGATGGGCTTCGGCCACCGCGTCTACAAGAACTACGACCCCCGCGCCCGCATCATCAAGAAGGCCGCCGACGACGTCTTCGAGGTGACGGGAAAGAATCCGCTGCTCGACATCGCCCTCGAGCTCGAGCGCATCGCTCTCGAGGACGACTACTTCGTCAAGCGCAAGCTCTATCCGAACGTCGACTTCTACTCCGGCCTGATCTACCAGGCCCTGAAGTTCCCGGTGGACATGTTTCCGGTGCTCTTCGCCATTCCGCGCACGTCGGGATGGCTGTCGCAGTGGCAGGAGATGCTGCTCGATCCGGATCAGAAGATCGCCCGGCCGCGGCAGATTTTCACGGGGCCGCGGCGGCGAGACTTCGTGCCCATCGAAAAGCGGGAATGACCTGCTGAGCTGTGCCGTTGCCCTGACTGCCGGTACCCGGAAAGGTTTCGTCGTGAAAGCTTCCAGGTACATTTTTGCAGTTCTCCTCGCTTTCTTTGCTCTTCCTCTCGCCGCGCAGTTGAATGACACCTACGTCATTCCCGCCGCGGGCAACGTGCCGGGCGCCTTCGGCACGCGATGGATGACGCAGTTCAGCGTCTTCAACCCCCAGAGCTACACGCTGCGCGTCGACGTCGTCTTCATCCCGACCGGCGGCGGGCAGGGGCTCGAGGCGAAGTTCGACGTCCCGGCGAACGCCGTCGCCTTCTCCGACAACATCCTCAAGGATCTCTTCAACCTCGGCGGCACCGGCGCGCTGCTCGTGGCCACCTTTCCTGAAGACAACCGCGGCGTCGACGACAGCGTCATCGCCCGGGCCTTCCTCGTCACGAGCGACACCTTCAACAACTCCGCCACCGGCACGTACGGCCAGACCATTCCGGGCGTGTGGGCGGGGCTGATGGACTTTCAGTTCGACGGCATCACCGCGATCGCCCACGGCGTCCGCAACCTCTCCAAGCAAGGGTGGCGCGCGAACGTCGGCGCCGTGAACCTCGGCCGGCACAACGTGCGCCTGCAGGTGAGCGTCTACGACATCGACGGCAACACGATCCTGAACAAAGCGCCCTTCGACATCCCGCCGCTGGGGCATATCCAGGACGCGCTGCCGGTGCAGGTCGACCGCGGCTCGGTGGAGTTCTTCCTCGACGATGCGTCGCAGCAGGCCGTGGTCTTCCCGTACGTCTCCGTCATCGACCAGCTCTCCGGCGATCCGACGTACTTCTCGCCGACGCTGCTGGCCACGCCGAAAGCGCTTTTCGGGAAGCAAGCGGCCGCGGCCGTGAACACGACGGCGATCGGACGGAAGATCACGATCGACGACGCCCGCGCCGCGCGCGAGAACGCGCAAGACATGGGCGTCGTGCAGCTCTGGACGAAATACAATCGCGCGCCATGACGGCCGCGATTCTCGAGACCTCGCTCCCCTTCCCGCTGGCTCGCCGAGGAAAAGTACGCGACGTGTACGACCTCGGCGAGTCCTTTCTCTTCATCGCCACCGACCGCATCTCCGCCTTCGACGTCGTCCTCTCCCCCGGCATCCCGGACAAGGGAAAGATCCTCACGCAGATCTCGAACTTCTGGTTCCGGCGCTTTCCCGACATCCCCAATCATCTGATCGAGACCGGCTTCGGCGATTTCCCGTCCGAGGTGCGCGCGCATCCCGACCTGCGTGGGCGCAGCGTGATCGTGAAGAAGTGCCAGGTCGTGCCGGTGGAATGCGTCGCGCGCGGCTACCTCACCGGCTCGGGGCTGAAGGAGTATCAGCGGAACGGCACGGTGTGCGGCATTCCGCTCGCGCCGGGACTCGTGAATGGGAGCAAGCTGCCCGAGCCGATCTTCACGCCGGCGACGAAGGAGGAAACGGGCCACGACGAGAACATCTCCTTCGAGCGGATGTGCGCGATCGTCGGCGACGACCTGGCTCGCGAGCTGCGCGCGAAGACGCTGGCGATCTACGCGCAGGCGGCGGAGTACGCGCTGACGCGCGGGATCATCATCGCCGACACGAAGTTCGAGTTCGGCCTCGCCGGAGGCGACGTCGTCTGGATCGACGAGGCTCTCACGCCCGACTCCTCGCGCTTCTGGCCCGCCGACCAGTACGCGCCCGGCAGCAGCCCGCCGTCGTACGACAAGCAGTTCGTGCGCGACTGGCTGGAGACGACCGGCTGGAACAAGACGCCGCCCGCGCCGGAGCTGCCGCCCGACGTCGTGGAGAAGACGCGCGCGAAGTACATCGAGGCCTTCCGGCAACTGACGGGCGAGGAGCCGGACCTGTAAGCAGAAAAATGTGGGGCGGGATTCATCCCGCCGCGCGGACTGAAGTCCGCGCCCTGGAGTTTGGCCATTGGCTGACAGGGCGGAACTGAGAGTGAAGCGTGGAGAACGCTTCAGTTCAGAGCGTGTTGGAGAGCTTGGTGGAGTGAGAGGGCCGTTTTCGGCAGCTTCATGCTGCGAGCGACGGCGGATGCGAAGTGGTCGAAATTCGGCAGATCAAGGGGTGCGTCTCGGCGCTCCTCTCTGAGTCG
>JBKOUP010000314.1:0-19197 GCA_046723495.1 Acidobacteriota bacterium | reverse complement strand
ATCGCCGCGTGCGCCGGCGCCGGCTGACTGGATGGCGGCTCCTGGTTCTGTGCAAGGATCGCTGGAACTACCAAAAGCATGACGGCAAGAATCAACAGCGAACGGCTTCGCATCGTCATCTCCTTCTCAGGTCTCTCGTGCGGGCATCAGCCCGGTTCCTACGTCAAGGTTTTCCTGATGCAGCAGGCTTGCCCGTCGCGCCGCCGCCCGTGGCACAGCTCATGCCGCCGCCGCCTCCCTGCATCATGCTGCTCATCATCCCGGCGATCTGATCGTGCATCTGTTTGCGCTGAGCGGTCATCTCGGTGAGAACCGCGGCCATGCGGTCGACTTTCTCCGAACCGGTCGCTTTGTTCATGTCCGCGACCAGCGGCGCGAGACGGTCGTCCATCTCTTTCATGGCTGCCGGCATTTTCTGCATGCCCTGCATCATCGACATACAGCCGCTCATCTGACCCATCTGGCCCATCGGCATCTGTGGCTGGCCGGCGCCCGGCTGCTGGGCGACGATCACGGAGGCCACCGCCAACACAACGATGGCAAGAACCCAAAGCAAACGGTTTCGCATGCGTCTCTCCTCTTTTCGGCTTTCATTCATTCTACATCGGCCGAGAGCGAGCTTCGGCATGCTCCCGTCCGTAATTGGTAGGACTTGCTCGGGGCCCTCACTCCGCTTCCGGACGCGCGCGGGCGGCCCTGTCACGCCACATCAGCCGGAAGAGCATCACCTCGGCGATCGGAAGCAGGCACCATTGCAGGAGCGGCAGCACGCCGAGTCCGAACAGCGTCGGCATTCCGCCCTCATACCGCCACCAGCCGCTTCTCAGCGCAAACCCCTCGTACGCGGCGCTGATGGCCAGCCCGGTAAGAATGAAGACGACCGTTGCAAGAGCTGCGGGGCGATTCACCGGCCATGCCAGGCGCTTCCCCACGGCAGCGGCGATGGCGAAGGCGATCGCCGCGATCATGACATCGCCGAGGGCCGCGCGCGCGCAACGCCACGTCGCCGGCCAGAATGGCAGGCCGCGCATGCTGGCGAACCACGGCGCCTGCGACATCTCCCAAGCAAAGTTGAGCGCGAGGACCAGCAGGGCGAAGGCGAGCCATCGTTTCATCGCCGCTCCGTAGGCATTTTGTTCATGCCGCGAAGCATGCTCATTCCGTTCGTCGTGAAGAAGCGCCAGAGCAGTAGCGCGGCGACGGCGAGAAAGACGATGTCGAGAACGGTCGTGTAGCTCATGGTGATCGACGCCTCGATGATCGCGGCATGCCGCTCCCGCGGGATCAGGTGCAGCGCCTGAAAGAGAAGCTCGATCGCGAGCGCCGCGGCGGCCATCGCGGCGAACATTGTAACGAGCAGAAAGGCCGTCATCTTCGCGCCGTAGTACTTGCGATAGATGTTCAGAATGGGAAGGACGATCAGGTCGGCGAAGACGAAGGCGATGACGCCGCCAAAGCTGCTGCCGCCGTTCCACAGCACCGCCGCCAGCGGCACGTTCCCGACCGAGCAGACGAACGAGAGGATGGCCACGATCGGGCCGGCCACCGGCCCCCACCACTTCGCGAGCTGCGGATGATTCGTCAGGAAGAAGCGATTCCACCACGCCGCCGGAACCCAGGCCGCCAGCGCGCCGGCGATCAGAAGGCCGCCGGCGATGTCTTTCCAGACGGCGGCCCAATCCATGACGAAGGAGTGGCTGATGGCCGTGAAGCCTTTCGGCGAGCGGATGCGCTGCCAGAGCGAGCCGCCTTCCGTCACCGACATGTCCATGGCGGCGTGGCCTTCCATCTTCCCGGCCAGGCCGCGCTCGGCCTGTTTGCGCGCTTCCTCGACCATCGACTGCTTCAGAAAGAGACGGAACAAAAGCGCGAGGATCGCCACCATGAGCGGACCGCCGGCGAATTCGGCGAGCGTGAACTGCCAGCCGAGGAGAATGGCCATGATGATCCCGAGCTCGGCGACGAGATTCGTCGAGGCGAGCATGAAACCGATCGCGGCAGTGAAGTTCGCCCCCTTCCTGAACAGCGACCGGGCTAGCGCCGCTGCGGCGTAGGAGCACGACGACGAGGCGGCACCGAGCGCACAGGCGACGGCGAGCGTTTTCGGAGAGTCGTCGGGCAGGAGCTTCGACATCTGCTTCTTGCTGACGACCGCCTGCACCACGGCCGACAACCCGAAGCCGAGGATCAGCGCCCACAGAATCTCCCAGAACATGGCGAAGGCCATGCTCAGCGCGCGGACGAGGTGGTACATCACGGCTTCTTCTGCAGCAGCTTCACGATGACGACGATGAGGAGGACGACGATCAGAATCCCGATGATCGTCCAGATCCACATGTTGGCCATCATGTTGCCCATCATTCCCTGCATGGTCACCAGACATGCAAGAAACGATCGAGGAGCACCTACAGATCCGAAACCGCGCTCTGGATCGCTTCCGCGAGCGTGGGATGAATGTGGATGGCGTCGCGCATCACCGAGTAAGGCGCTCGGGCGTTCATCAGGTCGACGTACATGTGCACCAGCTCCGCAGCCTCGGTGCAGAAAACCGTCGCTCCAAGGATCTGGCCGTTGTCGGCGTCGACGATGACTTTGATGAAGCCTTCGGCCTCGCCGAGCTCCACGGCCTTGCTGTTTTGCCGGACGTCGAATCGGGCCGTCTTGATCGGCTTTCCCGAGGCACGCGCGGCCTTCTCGTTCATCCCGACCCGTCCGATCTCCGGATCGGTGTAGATCGCGTAGGGAATCACGCGCCTGGTCGTGCGAGCGCCGTCGCCGGCGATCTGAGAGAGAAGCACGCGGTGGTCATCCCAGGCCGTGTGCGTGAACATCGGGCCGCCGCGAATGTCTCCGGCCGCCCAGATGCCGGCGACGTTCGTGGCCAGGCGCTCGTCGACTTTGACGATCCCTTTCTCCGACTGCACGCCGGCCGCATCGAGCCCGAGATCATCGGTATTCGGTTGGCGCCCCGCGGCGACAAACAGATGGCTGCCCGAAATCTCCCTGCCGCCGACCAGAACGGTGATCCCGTCGTCGCGCATCACGATCCGCTGCGCGCTCGCCCCGACGACGAACGAGATCCCTTCGTGCTCGAGGATGCCCTTCAGCGCGCCGGCGACGTCCGGGTCTTCCGTCCCCGCGATCTGCTGCGAGGCCTCCAACACGGTCACGGCGCTTCCCATGCGCCGGTAGAACTGGGCCATCTCGAGGGCGATGACTCCGCCGCCGATGACGATCAAGTGTTGCGGCAGCTCGCGGCGATCGAGCCAGTTCCCGGCGTGAATGACGTCGACCGCGTCGATCCCGTCGATCGGTGGGATCAGCGATCGTGTGCCGGTGTCGAGCACGACTTGCGCGGCGGAGAGCCTGCGGTCGCCGATCGCGATCACGAAGCGCGCGCCGTCGCGCTCCTCGAGCCTCGCCTGGCCGTGAATCAGTTTCGGATTGTCGACTCCCGCGAAGCCGCGCTCGATGTCGGCGCGCGTGGTCTCGACGATGCCGCGGGCTCGCTCGATGACCGCCGCGAAATCGACTTCGACGGAGGGGATGCGCAGGCCGAACTCGGTTGCGCGGCGCGCGAGATGCGCCACCCGGGCCGAGGCGATGGCAGCCTTCGTCGGTGTGCAGCCGAAGTTCACGCACGATCCACCGAGATTCTTGCGCTCGACGAGAGCAGTTCGTTTCCCTCGTTGCGCCAGTTCGTGCGCGAGAGGAATGCCGGCCTGGCCGGCGCCGATGATGACGACGTCAAACGATTCGTCCATCGGGCGATTGTAATGAGGCGCTGAGATCGCGAGTAAGAAACGTGGGAGATCGGCGGCCTACCTTACCGCCATCATGAAAAAACAAACTGCCGCCGCTCTTGCCGCCGTTCTGCTGTTCCACGCCGTTGCCGTCCGCGCCGCCGAGGCCAAGAAATCGCTGTACGACAGACTCGGCGGCGCCTACGCCATCGCCACCGTCGTCGACACCTTCATTGAAAAGCTGCTCGTCAACGACACCCTCAACGCCAACCCGGCCATCCGCGAGGCTCGCGCCCGCGTGCCGAAGGCCGGCCTGAAGTTCCACGTCACCGCGCTCGTCTGCCAGGTCACCGGCGGCCCGCAGATGTACACCGGGCGCACGATGAAGGACGCGCACAGCCGGCTCCACATCACCCAGCGGGAGTGGGACGCCATGGTCAGCGACTTCGTGGCCGTGCTCGACCAGTACAAGGTGCCGAAGGCCGAGCAGAGCGAGCTCCTGACCATCGTCGGCTCGACCAAGGGCGACATCGTGGTCGAGCAATCCGCCGCCGCGTCCCGCCCGTAACGAGTCATCAACGGAGGTTCAACCATGCCCCTGCGCGAAGAAAAAGTCGTGCTGCTCATCGCCGACATCAGCGGCTACACCGACTTCATGCTGACGAACGAGAAGTCGCTCGAGCACAGCCATCTGATCATCGGGGAGCTGATCAAGACGATGCTGGCGGAGGTCGAGCTTCCGCTGACGCTGGCGAAACTGGAGGGCGACGCCGTCTTCCTGTACGCGATCAAAGACGACCGCGCCGCCGCCGACCTCGGAGAACGTCTGCTCCGCTTCTTCCACGCCTTCTCGACCAAGGTCGCCGAGCTGACGCTGTCGAGCTTCTGCAAATGCGGGGCGTGCACGAACATCGAGAGGCTGAAGCTGAAGGTGGTCGTGCACAGCGGCCGCTGCGCGTTCTACGAGATCGCCGGGCTCACGGAACTGTCCGGCGTCGACGTCATCATCGTGCACCGGCTGCTCAAGAACTCCGTCGGATCGCCCGACTACGTGCTCGTCACCGCCGCGGCGCAGCAGGACCTCCGCCTCCCGCTGACGCTTCTGTCGGAGGGCGAGGAGACGTACGACGGCATCGGCAGCGTGCCGACGTTCGTCTACTCGCCGCCGGAGACACCGGCCTACGTTCCCGACCCCGCCGCGCCCGCGCCGTCGCTCTTTCTGGAGACGCTGCGCTGCGAGATCAAGCGCGAGTACGCGGAGGTGGCGACGAATCCGGACAAAGGCTTCCACTTCCACACCGGGCGGACGTTGGCGGCGCTGCTCGGATATCCGGACGCGCTGTTGGAGGGCATTCCCGAGTCGTCGATCAGCCGCCTGGCCGGCACCGGCAATCCCTTCGCCCTCGGCCCGCTGCATGCGGGCGAGACGGTCGTGGAGCTCGGCTGCGGCGCGGGGATGGACACGCTCATCGCCTCGCGCATGGTCGGCCCGGATGGCCGCGTCGTCTCCGTCGACATGACGCCGGAGATGCTCGACGCCGCCCGCGCCGCTGCCGCCGAGGCCGGAGCGACGAACATCGACTTCCACCTCGGCTACATCGAGGACATTCCTCTCCCCGACGCTTCCGCCGACGTCATCATCTCCAACGGCGTGATCAACCTCGCCCCCGACAAGCAGCGCGTCTTCCGCGAAATGCACCGCGTGCTCAAGGACGACGGCCGCCTGCAGATCGGCGACATCATCGTGCAGAAGGCCGTGCCGGAGTCGGCGAAACGGAACATCGATCTCTGGGCGGGGTGAATCGCCGGCGCTCTGCTGGAGGCAGAGCTCGTGGCCCTTCTCCAGGAATGCGGCTTTGACGAGGTCGAGGTCCCGTGGCGCGCGGACGTCTTCCGCGGCGCTCCGCAGGACACGAGCTCGGCCACGTTCGGCACACTCGGCGTAAACTTCCGGGCACGGAAGGCGGTCTCACAACGCCTCGTGGCCTGATGCGCAAACGGTTGCTCACGGCGGTTCTGGCGATGCTGCTCACCGCGGCGGCGTCGGAGCCGCTGTGGCGCTTCGACACGTACGGCTGAGTGTTCATCTCGCCGACGGTCGCCGGCGACGCGGTGCTGCTCGGCTCCTGCGCCGGCTCGCTCTACGCGCTCGACCGCAAGGCCGGCACGCCGCTCTGGAGCTACGACACCAAAGCCGACGGCGCGGCCGCGCAGTTCCACGGCGAGCCGCTCCTCCTCGGCAAGCGCGTGATCATCCCGACCGACGCCGATCCGAAGGGCCACCTCTACGCCTTCGACACCGCCTCGGGCGAGCTGCTGTGGAAGCTCCCCTTCGAGCGCGGCATCACCACGACGCCGCTGCTCGTCGAGGGCCGCGTCGTCGCCGTCACCGCGCGGGGCGAAATCCTGGCCGTCGATCCGAGCCGCGGCGCGGTGGCCTGGCGCGTCGCGCTCGCGGGCGAGGTCCGCGTGTCGCCCGCCGCGGCCGGGAAGCGGATCTTCGTCGCCGACAACACGAACACGGTCGTGGCTCTCGACGCCGCGACCGGGACGACGATCTGGCGGACGACGCTGGCGGCGCGGCCGAATACCGCGCTCGTCGTCGCCGGCAAGACCCTCGTCGTGGGCACGATGGACGGCGATCTCCACTGGCTCGCGCTCGACTCCGGCGAGGTCACGAAGCGAGTCCATCTCGACGGCATGCCCTACGGCACGCCGATCCTCGCCTCGCCGCTGCTGTACGTGCTGACCTCGAAGGGATCGCTCCTGGCGCTCGATCCGGAGAGCGGCGCGACCCGCTGGAAACGCGAGACGCCGAGGGAGTGGACGACGTATCGGCCGCTCGTCAGCGGCGAAATCATCGTCGCCGGCAGCGAAGAGAAGGACCTCTGCGCCTTCGATCGCCTGAGCGGCGAGACGCGCTGGTGCCGCGCCGTCGGCCAGGTCCCCCGCGGCCTCGGCATGTCCGGCGACGGCGTTCTCTACGTCGGCTCGCTTTCGGGCGTTGTGCAGGCCTTCCGGCCGTAAGTCACGGTGGCGCGCTCGCTCAGTCCGCGCTCGGCGAGAACCTCGCGGATCTCCGCGGCCCCGCGCTCGGCGTCCGCGACAACGACCTGCAGGTGCATCATCCCGCCGCCGGAGCCGGCGTCGTCGACCGTGCCGATGCCGCGCTTGACGATCGCGTCCTCGATGGCGTTGCGGAGCTCGATCTCCTCGCGCATGGCCATCCCCTCCCCGGCCAGCCGGATCGACACGCGCACGTGCGGCCGGGCCTCCTCGGCGCGCAGGCGCTCGGCTTTCTTGCGCACGGAGTGCCCGAAGATGATGAAGGCGATGAGCGGGATGAGGATCCAGAGCACTACGCGGTCTCTCGCGCGCGCTGCCGTCGGGCCAGGCGCTGGAGGAAGTCGGAGGCGATCCCGCCGCTGGTGCGCTTGAGAGTGAGGAAGTAGACGGCGAGGGCGATGACGCCGCCCATCCAGGCCAGCGCGCCGAGCTGGTTGGCGTGCCCGGCGAAGAACGGCCAGAGCGTGAAGAGCAGCGCCCCGACGACGCCGGCCAGCAGCAGAGCGATGCGCTGCGCCTTCGGCGCGTCGACCTCGCGGCTGCAGACGAGCGTCACCGTCGTCTCCTCGTCCGCTGCCCACGAAACGGTGCACTCCACCCCGCCCGCCACGGCCACGCCGCGGCGCAGCGGCAGGACGAAGTCGCGCTCGTTGGCGCGCTCGCCCTTCATCTCCCCGCCATAGAGGTCGACCAACTCGGCGATCGACTCTTCGATGCCATCGCGGGGGATGCGGTCTTCGGTGAGCTGGAGGGGAGTCATAGAAGTTGTTAGTTCTTGGTTCTTGGTTCTTAGTTTTAGGACGGTGAAGGCGAAAAACTAAGAACTAAGAACCAAGAACTAACAACTAAGAACCCTCAGTCCCGCGCCGCGATCTTATACTTTTGAATCTTCGATTTGAGCGTGTTGCGCGCGAGCCCCAATCTCCTCGCCGCCTCGCGGATCCTGCCGCCCGACGACTCCAGCGCGCGCTCGATCAGCTGGCGGTCCACCGACGACATCACCTCGTCGTAGATGTCGCTGGTGATGTCCATCTTGCCGATCACCGGATTCAAGAGCGAGCTCGGCATCGGCACCGGGCCGGCGTCGGGCGAGACCGGGACCACGTCGCTGAAGAGGCCGTAGAAATCGTGGCGCGTGATCGTCTCGCCGTTCGACATCACGATGGCCCGGTGCAGCGTGGCCTCGAGCTCGCGGATGTTGCCGGGCCAGTTGTATCGCATGAAGAGGTCGAGCACGCCCGGCTCGAGGCGCTTCGTCTCGATGCCGATATCGCGGCAGATCTTGCGCATGAAATGCTCGGCCAGGAGAGGGATGTCGTCCTTGCGCTCGCGCAGCGGCGGGAGGACGAGCGGGATGATGTTCAGGCGGTAGTAGAGATCCTCGCGGAACGTCCCCTGGTCGATCGCTTTCTCGATGTCGAGGTTCGTGGCGGCGATGATCTTCACGTCCGTCTTGATCGTCTGCGTGCCGCCGACGCGCTCGAACTCCTTGTCCTCGACGACGCGCAAAAGCTTCGATTGGATCGCCAGCGACACCTTCCCGATCTCGTCGAGGAAGATCGAGCCGCCGTTGGCCAGCTCGAAGCGGCCGAGCTTGCGGCGGTCGGCGCCGGTGAAGGAGCCCTTCTCGTGGCCGAAGAGCTCCGACTCCGCCAACGTCTCCGGCAGCGCCGCGCAGTTGAACTTGATGAACGGCCCGTTCCGGCGCGGCGAGACGTTGTGGATGATCCGCGCGACCAGGCCCTTCCCCGAGCCCGACTCGCCGCGCAGCAGCACCGTGGAGTTCCCGCTCGCGGCTTTGCGGATCGAGAACTGGATCTTCGCCACCGCCTCCGACTGGCCGACGACGGAGTCGAGGTGCTTCTCGACCAGCACCTCGCGGCGCAGCGACTCGTTGTCCAGCGACAGCCGCGTGCGCGCTTCCTCGAGCTCCTCGTACAGGCGCGCGTTCTCGATGGCGATCGCGGCCTGGTCCGAGAAGGCCTCGAGGAAATTCAAGTCCTTTTGCGAGAAGAGGTGCCGGGCCTGGCGATGGTCGACGTAGATCGCGCCGGCGATGCGGTCCTTGATGATCAGCGGGACGCAGAGGATCGACAGGATGTTCTCCGCGATCACCGACTCCGACTCCACGAAGCGCTCGTCCGCGCGCGCGTCGGCCGACATCACCGACTGCCCGCTCTGGATGACCTCGCGCACGATCGACTGCGGCGAGCGCTTCGAGTCCGGCTCCCCTTCGTTGATGTTGCGCACCACGCGCGTGCGCAGGGCGCTGGTGATCGGGTCGAGCAGCAGGATCATGCCCCGCTCCGCGCGCACGCGCCGGATGGCCAGGTCGAGCACGCGCGTCAGCACTTCCTGCAGGTCGAGCGAGGAGTTGATGATCTTGACGACCTCGTAGAGCCCGACGACGACGCTCGAGACCTGGGCCTTCCCCGACGGACGGATGCGGAACAGCGCGCCGCGGGCGCGCTCGAGATCGTGCGGGGCGTCGAGGCGCTCGAAGATGCGGATGGCGCCGCGGATCGTCTGCGTCGCTTCCTCCGCATCGTCTTTCAAGAGTCCGATGTCGAAGAGCAGCCGCCCCAGCTCGTACGGCGTCTCCAGCTCCTCGAAGGCGACGCGCGCCGCCTCGAAGCGGGCGTTGGCCTGCTCGCGGTCGCCGTTGGCGTAGAGGATCTTCCCCCACATCCAGTCGTTCTTCGCTTTGCTGAAGCGGTCGCCGAGCTGCTCGGCGTACTGCGCGCCGAGCTCGGCGTGATGGATGGCCTCGTCGATCTTCTGCTGCTCGAAGCAGAGGCTCGCCGCCGCCGTATGCGCGCGGGCCAGGCCGTTCGTCGTCTGCTGGTCCTCGAAAATCTTCAGGGCCCGGCCGAGATAGCGGTCGGCCTCGACGAAGTTCTCGCGCTCGTCCTCGATAGCGGCGAGCACGTAGCAGGCCTCGGCGATCGAATCCTCTTCGCGCGCGCGCTCCGCCGCCGCCAGCGCCTTCTGCACGTACTCGAGAGCCTTGGCGATGTCGCCTTTCTTGTTCGTCAGGCGCGCCAGCGGGATGTAAACCGAGGAGCGCGAGGCCCGCGACTCGTCGAAGCCGCGCATGTTCAGGCAGCGCGTGTATTGCTCGAGGGCGTCGTTCCAGCGCCCGAGCATCTCCAGCGCCTCGCCGACGTTCTCGCGGGCCAGCGCTTCGTATTCGATCGCGCCGATCTTCTCGTCGATGCGCGCGCTCTTGTCGAAGTATTCGAGCGCGGCGGGGAAGTTGCCGCGCCCGAACTCGATCACGCCGACGTTGTTGTAGGCCGTGATGAGGTCCCAGATGTCCCCCTCGGCCTCGGAGAGCTCGAGGTTCATCTTGTAGTACTGCAGGGCGCTGGTCCAGTCGCCGAGCTTCCAGAGCGTGTTGCCGAGGTTCGTCGAAGCCACCTTGCAGAGCTGCTCGGAGCCGACCTTCGTGCCGACCTCCACCGCCTGCATCAGCAGCTCCTTCGACGTCTGCCAGTTGCCGAGCGCGTACTCGATCGAGCCGAGAGTGTTCTTGATGTAGCCGGAGACGATGTTCGGCTCGCGGCCTTCGAGCAGCGCCAGCGCGCGCTCCGATGTCTCGTGCGCGGTGACGTAGTCGTTGATGTCCTTGTAGACCCAGGCCATGCGGTTGAGCAGCTCCGCGACCTCCAGCGTCTCGCCGAGCTGCTCGTAAATGTCGCGGGCGTTGTTGTAGTACGAGAGCGCCGAGTCCTGCTCGCCGCGCTTCGTCAGAACCTTGCCGATCTTCTTCATCACCCGGGCCAGATCGCCGTTCGGGGCCTCGCTGCGCGCGCGGGCCTGGATCGACTTCAGCAGGTACTGGTAGGCCTGCATGGCCCCGCGGAAGTCGTTGCTGCGGTAGTAGGCGTCGGCGAGCTTCTCCCGCACCTCGGCCTTGTGAGCCTCGTCGCAGCCGGCCAGGTCCATCAGCTCCAGCGCGCTGCGGTAGAACTCCGTCGCCTCTTCGTGCGCCAGCGTGCGGAACGCGAGGTCGCCGGCCTCGACGGCGTAGCGGATCCCCTTCTCCGGCTCGTCGGCGCGCGCGAAGTGGTAGGCGACCTGGCCGAGGAGCTGCGTCGATCCGTTTTCGAGCAGCGGCTCGAGCACGTAGCCGACGCGATGATGCAGCTCGCCGCGGCGCCGCTCCGTCATCGTGTTGTAGAGCGCGTCGCGCAGGTGAATCTGCGGGAAGGTCACGCTCTTGCCGTCGGACGATTCGTCGAGGAGGCCGTTGCGGATCAGATCGCGGAGGATGCGAAAGGCCTGCTCGGCCGGCGCCGCCGCCGCCTTCGTCAGCAGATCGATCTCCGACACCTCGCCGAACACCGCCGCCGTCTCCAGCAGCGCGCGCTGCGTGTCGTCGAGCGCCTCCACCTTCTCCATCAGGATCGACGCCGCGCCGCCGGGGATGCGCAGGGCGCGGATGCGGTCCATCTCCACCGCCCACCCGTTCGCGGTCCAGTTCAGGAATCCGTGCGCGATCAGGTAGTCGACGATGCGGCGGATGTTCAGCGGCGATCCGGTCGACTCCCACAGCATCCAGCGCACGAATTCGTCGGAGACGTCCTCGTATCCGAGGAGCGACTGCAGGTGCTCGCGCACCATTGACTCGTTCAGCGTGGAGACGCGGATCACCGGGAAGCCGCCTTCGCGGGCGCGCTGCTCCCACGTCATCAGGTCGGACGAGGCGTCGTCCGCGGTGAGCGTGCCGATGACGAGGAGGCGGTTCTGCTTCGCCTCGCCGCCGAGGAAGGAGAAGAGCTCGCTCGTCGACGGGTCGGCCCACTGCAGGTCTTCGATGACGATGATCAGCGGCGAGCCGCTTCCCTCGCCCGCGCTGAGGAAGCCGTACATGTCCTGCATCGATTGGACGATGCGGTTGTAGAGGCGGTACTTCTGGCTGTGCGCGGGGGCGCTCTCCTCGCCGGGCGCGGGGACGACGAGCGGGCGCAGCAAGCGGCGCAGCTCTTCGGTGACGTCGGCGTGCGGGTTCACCGCCGCGACCATCTGCTGGAAGATCTCGAAGAACGGCGCGTAGATCGTCTTGCGGTTGATCGGGCAGCGGCCGCAGAAGACGCGCGCGCCGTCGAGCTGGGCGCGCAGCGTGGCGTCGCGGACGATGCGGCTCTTGCCCAGCCCCTCGGCGCCGGCGACGATCACGCCGCAGCCGCGGCCGTCGCGGGCGTCGCTGATGAGCGTGGTCAGCTGGCCGACTTCGTTCTTCCGTCCGATCAGCGGCGCGGCGAAGAGCTCGCCGCGGCCGACGAGGAGCTCGCCCGCCGGCGCGGTCTTCCCCGCCGCCTGCGCCACCGCCTGCAGCAGCGCCGCGGCCGAGACGAAGCGGTGCCGCGGGTCCTTCTCGAGCAGGCGCATGATGATCTGCTCGAGCGCGTCGGGCACGCGCGGATTGATCGCCGAGGGCGGACGGATCTCGCCGTCGAGGTGGAGGCGGATCACTTCGATCGGCTGCTTGCCGTACGCCGGCAGCGCGCCGGTCACGGTCTCGTACAACGTCATGCCGAGGGCGTAAAGGTCGGCGCGGGAGTCGACGCGGTCCTGGCGCAGGACCTCGGGCGCCATGTAGTGCAGCGTGCCGCGGATCTGCCGGTTGAGGACCTGATGGCTCTCCACGGCCACGCCGAAGTCCATGATCTTCGCCTGCCCGTGATCGCTGACGAGGATGTTCGACGGCTTGAGGTCGAGATGGATGATGCCGAGGTGATGAATGTGGTGAAGGCCGGAGGCGATCTGCAGGATCACGTCGTAGAGCGCGTCCCAGTTCTGGCCGTCGAAGAATTCGGAGATCTTCTTTCCGGCGAAGTACTCCATCGTGAAGTACGGGAAGCGGTCGTCGATGAGGCCGAAGTCGAAGACCTTGACGATGCTGGGATGCTCGAGGCCCGCGAGGGTGGCGAACTCCGCTTTGAACCTTAAAAGTTGCTGCGGCGCGGAGAGCTCGTGACGGAGGATCTTGATGGCCTCGTCGCGCTTGTCGGAAACGTCGAAAACGCGGTAGACGGCCGTCTCCGCGGTCTCCTTGAGGACCGCTCGGATTTGGAAGCGCGGAGGCAACTGCAGCGCTGGTGCGACTGACTCGGCAGTGCTCATGTCTCGAAAAGGTTACGGCGTGGGGTGCAAGAATAACCCACTTTTGAAACGGCGGGTCAGAAATTTGACCAGGCGCTTCCGCTATACTCCGGCCCCGCTTCGATGTCCGAGCTCCCGCACTCGTTCGACCGGTTCGCGGTGAACCGCATTCTCGGCAAGGGCGGGATGGGCACGGTCTACCTCGCCCGCGACGCCCGCCTCGACCGCCTCGTCGCGCTCAAAGTCCTCAACGCAGAAGACTTAGCCGCCGAAGAGCGAAGGGTCAAATTCTTGCGCGAGGCCAGGACGGCCGCGTCGATCCGCCATCCGAACGTGGCTACGATCTACGAAGTCGCCGAGACCGACGACGGCGTCCCCTTCATCGTCATGGAGTACTGCGAGGGGGAGACGCTCTCGCAGCGGATCCGGCGGCGCCCGCTCGACTCCGGCGAGTTCCTGAGCATCGCCCGGCAGATCGCCGCCGGCGTCGCCGCCGCGCACGACGCCGGCATCGTCCACCGCGATCTGAAGAGCGCGAACATCATCATCGAGCCGACGGGGCAGGTGAAGATCCTCGACTTCGGCCTGGCCAAGTCGCTTTTGCGCGACACCACGAGGTCGTTCGACTCCTCCACGAGCCGGAAGCTTTTCGGCACGCTGCATTTCCTCTCCCCCGAGCAGGCCCGCGGCCGTCCCGCCGACGCGCGCAGCGATCTCTTCTCCGTCGGCGTGATCTTCTACCAGATGGCCACGGGGCAGCTGCCGTTCAACGCCGACGCGCCGCTCGTGGTCGTGGAGAAGATCTGCGAGTCGGAGCCGGAGCCGTTCGTGCCGAGCGATCCGTCGTTCCCGCGGACCGCGGCGATGATCATCGGCAAGCTCCTGAAAAAAGATCCGGAGCATCGCTACCAGAGCGCGCGCGATCTGCTCAGCGACATCGAGGAGATCGACACGCCGACGATGCGCATGAACATCGGCCACTCGCGCAGCATGATCGGCCGCACCGTCGGCGGCCGCCCGCGCTGGGGCCTGCTGGCGCTGATCGTCGTCGCCTTTTTCATCGGCGGCGGCGTGATCTACTGGCTGACCAAACGCGAGAAGCCGCTGCCCGAGGGCTCCGCGCCACCGCCGCCGCCGATCCGGTCGATGGCCGTGCTGCCGCTCGCCAACATCTCCAACAGCACGCGCGACGAGTTCCTCAGCGTCGGCCTGGCCGACGCGCTGGTGACGAAGCTGCAGAAGATTCCGTCGCTGCAGGTGCGTCCGACCTCCGCGGTGATGGATCTGAAGGACAAGAAACTCGACAGCAAGGCGGCCAGCGATCGCCTGCGCGTCGACGGCATTCTCGAAGGCCGCTTCCTCTCGGCCGGAAACCTCGTGCGCGTGAACCTGCAGCTGACCGACGGCCGGACCGGCTACAGCGTCTGGGCCGACACGGTGGACGGCAACCGCGCCGATCTGCTCAAGCTGATCGACGACGTCTCCACGCGCACGGTCGCCGGAGTCAATGAGAAGCTCGGCGTGCAGGGGATGACCCACGGCTCGACGCCGCGCTCGTCGAATCCGAAGGCGTACGAGGAGTACCTGAAAGCGCGGGCCATCGACGGGAGCCTCGTCCCCGCCGAGCACGACGAGCAGATCGCGCATCTCAAGCGGGCCATCGCCCTCGACTCCGGTTTCGCCGCCGCCTATGCCGACCTGGCCATCGCCATGTCCCTCGGCTCGGCGCGCGGGCTCTCGCGCGCGGGCGACACGGCGGAGCGCACGGAGTGGTACGCGCACCAGGCCGTACGCCTCGACCCGAATCTCCCCGACGCGCACCTGGCCCTCGGCCGCGCCTTCGTGCGCTTTCCCGACCGCTTCACGGAGTCGGTGCGCGAGAACCTCGCCGCGCTGCGCCTCGACCCGAGCGCGACGACGGCGCTGAACACGGTCAGCACGTACTTCATCTCGCAGGGCGACACGCAGAAGTCGCAATGCATCATGAACCGCCTGATCCAGCTCGACCCGTCGTCGAACGAGGTGAAGATCCGCGGCTACAACTTCGTCAACGCCGTCGACCCCGAGGATGCGCTGAAGGCGGGCGATGACGCCGTGGCTTCGCACGACACTGCGTTGGCCGGCCACGACATCCGCGCCAACGCGTTCCTGCTGCTCGGCAACGTCGCCGCCGCGCAGCAGGAGGCGCAGCAGGCCGCCGCGCTCGCGCCGAATCACTACATCGGCAAAAGCCTCAAGGCCATGGTCGCGGCCGCGAACGGCGACCGCGCCGCATGCGAGCTGGCCCTGAAGAGCTTCGAGCCCGACGCCGAGCGCTTCCATTGGGCAGCAATGCGCCAGGCCCTCTGCTACGCGAAGCTCGGCGACCGCAACACGGCCATGAAGTGGGTGCGCCGCGCCGCCGAGGGCGGCAACCACAGTTGGTTTGCCTGGGTGAAGAACCCGTGGCTGGAGCCGCTGCAGGGCGATCCGGAGTACCAGACGATCGTGGCCAAGATGAAGTCGGACCTCGACGACGTCAGGGATGACGTGGTGGGGGTGTATCAGTTGATTTGCCGGTGATTGGCGGAGCGCCGGCGTCCACGCCGGCTGCGATCTCGCGTCAGGCGGTGACGACGCGGACGCGCGTCACCCGCTCATGTGCGCGCAGCTGCGCGATCGCGCGCGCGACGCCGGCGCGCAACGCGGCGAAGTCGATGCCGTGCTCGTTCGTGACGCGGTCGATCGCGGCGATCCCTTCCTCCAGTCTCTCGATGGCGGCGCGAGCCTGGCCGCGCTCGATGTGGTGCATGCCGGTGGCGACCTGCATCAGCGCGCGGACGGGCTCGACTTCGTCGCGCACGGCCTCGAAGAAGAGCTCTTCGAGCGTGTCCGCCGCCTCGGCGTAGTCGCCGGCGTTGAGCTGCCCGATGGCGGCGCGAAAGCGCGGATCGTCCTCCACGCCTTCATTAAACTACCGCCGTGCTTCGCGGCGCGCTGGTCGTCCTCCTCGTCTTCCTGAACACGCTCTTCTGGGGCGGGCTCGTTCTCATCGTCGGATTCCCGAAGCTCTTCATGCCGCGCAGCGAGCTGCGCCGCCGCTGGATCCTGGCCTTGGCGTGGCTCGGCGAGCGCTGGGTCGGCGGGAACGACCGCATCTTCGACCGCCTCCTGCCGGTGCAGTGGGACATCGAAGGCCTCGACGTCGACGATCCGCGCGGGCACTACCTCATCCTCAGCAACCACGTCTCCTGGGTCGACATCTTCGCGCTCTTCCGCGTCTTCCATGGGCGGGCGGCCTTCATCCGCTTCTTCATGAAATCGCAGCTGATGTGGTTTCCGGTGGCCGGGCAGGCCTGCGCGGCGCTGGAATTTCCGTTCATGCGCCGCTACTCGCCCGACTACCTGGCCCGCCATCCGGAGAAGCGCGGGCGCGACCTGGTCATGGCCCGGCGGATGTGCCGGCGCTACCGGCGCGTGCCGGTGGCGGTGGCGATCTTCCTGGAGGGGACACGCTTCACTCGCGAGAAGCAGGAGAACCAGGAGTCGCCGTACCGCCATCTCCTCCGCCCGCGCGTCGGGGCGCTCGGCTTCGCCCTGGCGGCGATGGGCGACCAGCTCGACGCCGTGCTCGACGTCACCCTCGCCTACCCCGAGGGGGAGACGTCGATGTGGGACTTCGTCAGCGGGCGGCTGCGCCGGGTCCGCGTGCACGTGCGCCGGCTGGCGGTGCCGGCGGAGCTCCTGAGCGAGGCGGAGGGCGACCGGGAGGCCTTCAAGCGCTGGGTCGACGCCGTCTGGCGGGAGAAGGATTTACTTTTGGATCGTGGTACACTGGTACCATGGTCACAATCGAACGAACCCAGACCGGCATCCGCATCGAGAAGCGAATCCTGAAGGTCCTCAAGGGACTGGCCGAGTTCCACGACCTCAGCGTCGGCGATCTGCTGGAAGGCATCCTCCTGCACGTCTTCGAGGGGAAGACGCCCTTCGGCCAGCGATCGCTGAAGAAAATCGCCGAGCTGAAGAAAGTCTACGACCTCGATCTCAACGCATCGCACAGCCACAAGCTCGTCGAGGGAAAGAAGAAATGAGCGAGGCCGCCATCGTGGAGCGCTTCGAGCGCGCCGACTTCGACGAATTCCACCACGCCGATCACGTGCGCGTGGCCTTCGCCTACCTCCGCACCATGCCCCTGCTCGAGGCCCTCGGCCGCTTCACCGCCGCGCTGCGCCGCTTCGCCGCGGGCCAGGGAAAGCCGCAGCTGTACCACGAGACGATCACCTGGGCCTTCCTGCTGATCATCCACGAGCGCCTGCAGCGCGCCCCCGCCGAGTGGGACGAATTCATCCGCGACAACGGCGACCTGCTGCGGTGGAAGCCGTCGGTGCTGGAGAGCTACTACCGCGCCGAGGTGCTGCAGTCGGAGCTGGCCCGGCGTATCTTCGTCCTGCCATGCTGACGAATCGCTCCATCCCCGACTGCCCCGTCATCCCGGAGCTCGCCTATCCCGACGTCGCCGCCGCCGTCGACTGGCTCTGCAAGGCCTTCGGATTCACCTTGCGCGTGCGCATCGGCAACCATCGCGCGCAGCTGAATGCCGGCGACGGCGCGCTCGTCGTCCGCGAAGGGAAGGGCGGCGGCGATCGCGTGATGATCCGCGTCGACGATGCCGACGCGCACTGCGCGCGGGCCGAGGGCGCGGGCGCGCGGATCGTGCAGCGGCCGGCCGATCACGTGTTCGGCGAGCGCCAGTACGGCGCCGTCGACTTCAGCGGGCGGGAGTGGGTCTTCTCCCAGAGCATCGCCGACGTCGCGCCGGAGGAATGGGGCGGAACGCGCGCGTAGTACGAAGATTTTCGTTGACATTACGAAAGCCTTCGTAATAACCTCGCGTCATGGCTGACCATCTCCCTCCCCGCCCCACCGACGCCGAGCTGAGCATCCTCCGCGTCCTCTGGCGCCGCGGCCCCTCCACGGTCCGCGACGTCCACGAGGAGCTCAGCCACGAGAACCCCACCGGCTACACCACCGTACTGAAGCTGTTGCAGATCATGACCGAGAAAGGGCTCGTCGTCCGCGACGAGGCCCAGCGCGCGCACGTGTACGAGACCCGCCACAGCGAGCAGCGGACGCAGCGCCAGCTGCTGGCCGATCTCGCCAACCGCGCCTTCGACGGCTCGGCGGCGAAGCTGGTCATGCAAGCCCTTTCCGGACGCAAGGCCACCTCCGCGGAGCTGGCGGAGATCCGCGAGCTGCTCGAGAAACTGGAAGGAGAGACGAAATGAGCGCAATGAACGCGATGCTCGGCAGTCCTCTGGCCCAGGCCATCGGCTGGGCGCTCGTGCACCTCGTCTGGCAGGGCGCCGTCGTGGCGGGGATTCTCGCCGCGGTGCTGGCACTGCTGCAGCGGCGCTCCGCGCAGGCGCGGTATGCCGTGTCGTGCGCGGCGTTGCTCGTTCTTCTGGCGCTCGCCGGGGTCACGGCGATCAGGAACTATGACGCGACGAACGACGGCTTCGCGGGGCGGCGAGACGCCGCTGTTACGGCCGGCGTGGACGCCGGCGCGACGACGGTGTCGGCATCGCCGGCGACGGTTCTCGACTGGACGCGTGCGCACCTGCCGAAGATCGTTCTCTTCTGGATCGTCGGCGTGGCCGCGCTCTCCTTCCGCCTCGCCGGCGGATGGCTGCGCGCGCAGCGCCTGGCCCGCCGCAGCGCCACGCCCGCCGGCGCGGAGTGGCAGCGCGTCGTGGCCCGTCTGTCGCAGGCACTCGGACTCCGCCGCGGCGTGGCCCTGCTGCACTCCGCGGCCGTCGAAGTGCCGACCGTGTTCGGCTGGCTGCGGCCGATGATCCTCCTGCCGATGACGCTCTCCGGCCTCTCGCCGGAGCAGATCGAGATGATCCTCGCGCACGAGCTCGCGCACATTCGCCGGCACGACTTTCTCGTGAATCTGCTGCAGTCCGTCGTGGAGACGCTGCTGTTCTATCACCCGGCGGTGTGGTGGATCTCGGCGCGCATCCGCATCGAGCGCGAGCACTGCTGCGACGACGCCGCCATCGCCCACGGCGGCAATGCCCTGCAGTACGCGCGGGCCCTGACGCGGCTCGAGGAGCTCCGCGGCGATCCGACGCAGCTCGCCCTCGCGGCCAACGGCGGGTCGCTCCTGGCGCGCATCCGCCGCGTGGCCGGGATCAGCGGCGAAGGGCCGTCGCGATGGGTTGCCGGCGCCGCGCTGCTGAGCGTCGTGGCGGTCCTGCTGGCCGCGCCGATGCTGGCGCGCGACCAGGTGCCGGCA
>JBKOUP010000096.1:0-6457 GCA_046723495.1 Acidobacteriota bacterium | reverse complement strand
CGCCGCGGTTCCGTACAAGGAGACGATCCGCCGCGGCACGCAGCAGCACTCGCGCTTCAAGCGCCAGTCGGGCGGTCACGGGCAGTTCGCCGACTGCAAGATCACCGTCGAGCCGCTGCCGCGCGGCGCCGACTTCGAGTTCGTCGACGAGATCTTCGGCGGCTCCATTCCGCGGCAGTACATCCCGGCCGTGGAGAAGGGCATCCAGGACGCGCGCAAGAAAGGCTTCCTGGCCGGATATCCGGTCGTCGACTTCCGCGTGCGCCTCAAGGACGGCCAGTACCACGACGTCGACTCGTCGGAAATGGCGTTCAAGATCGCCGGCTCCCTGGCCTTCCAGGACGCGATGGAGAAGGCGAAGCCGACGCTGCTCGAGCCGATCATGCACGTCGACATCACCGCGCCGTCGGAGTACATCGGCGACCTCATGGGCGACCTCAACTCGCGCCGCGGGCGCGTGGAAGGCGTCGACGCCGAGGGCGACTCACAGACCGTGCGCGCGCGCGTGCCGATGGCGGAGATGCTGACCTACGGCTCCACGCTGCGCTCGATCACTCAGGGCCGCGGCTCGTTCCACATGGAGATGAGCCACTACGAGGAAGTGCCGCGCAACCTGCAGGAGAAGATCATCGCCGAGTCGAAGAAGGCGAAGGAGGCGGAGCAGGCGGCGCATTAGGGTCGAGCTTCGCCACGATCGCCGCCACCTCGTCCTTCGCGTTCTCGGCCGCGGTGACGACGAACATTCTCTCCTTGTACCCCGGCGCCTCGATGCGCACCGTGTAGCTGCCCGGCTGCGCGAACTCGTAGACGCCCGTCCACTGGCTGGCTTGGCCGATGGGCGTGTCGTTCACGTAGACGATGGCGTCCTCCGGCGTGACGTTGAGCGACATCCCCCGCCGCGCCCAATAGCGCACGACCGTGGCGACCCCCTGCGTGCCGCCGCCGGTGATCTCCACGCGCGTCCGCCCCGCCACCGGCGCGCTCGCCGTCGGGGCCTCGCCCGGAAACATCAGCGACGATCCCGGCTCGGGCTCGCCCGGCGCGCCGGCGCCGGTCATCGGCCGCGCCGGGCGGCGGCTCTTGACGATGCCGTTCGCCAACGTGTTCGACTGCCGGTAGCGCACGCCCGTCCACACCGCCAGCCCGGCGATGAACACGAGCACGATGCCGATCAGCACCGGCACCCAGCGCGGCATGGGCGGGGGGTCGGGAGGTGGGGGGTGGTCGGTCATGTTGGGTTCTTAGGTTCTTAGGTTCTTGGTTCTTAGTTCTTGGTTCTTAGTTCAGCTCCGTGATGATGACGAAACTAAGAACTAAGAACCAAGAACTAAGAACCTAAGAACCTACCTACTCCGTCTCCGCGTTTTCGTCGATCTCCGCGACCCCTTCGTCGGTGACGATCGTGTCGTCGTCGTCGGAGAGCTTGTCCCACTCCGCTTCGCGCTGTTTGAGGAGATTCAGCGCGCGCTGCTCATCCTCGGCGGCAACGTAGATGCGGATCTCGCCCATGGCCCCGAAGTTCACCGGCTCCTGGTTGAAGCGCACGTTCTCGATCTGCGCCGGGATCTCCTCGGCCTCGAGGAAGCCCTGGATCAGCTTGGCCTCATCCTCGGTTCCGCTGCTGGCGATCTCCACCCACATCGTCCCCCCGGCCGGCACGGCCTGGAACGGCAGCTCCGCGACGAGCTGCGCACCGCAGTCGGTGCATTCGGTCTTCCCCTCGACGTACTCCGTCTTACAGTTTGGACAGTACGGCATTCGCTCTCCTATGGCGCGAGCGTGACCTTCCCGCTCCCACCGGTGACATGGCCAACCTTTGCATAGAACAGGCCGCTCTGACGCATCCGCGACTCCAGCACAGCGAGCCGGTCAGGCGGCACGGCCATCAGCAGTCCGCCACTCGTCTGCGCGTCGCAGAGCAGAAGATAGTCCTCTTCGCTGACATTGATGGTGACGCGGCCGCGAAACGCCTCCGCGTTGCGGACCGTCCCCTCGGGGCGATAGCCGCGCCGCAGCCACTCGCGCGCGCCCTCGAGCAGCGGAACGTCCTTCATGCGGATCTCCGCGCCGACGCTCATCTCCAAAAGATGCCCGACGAAGCCGTACCCGGTGACGTCGGTGGCGGCGCTGACGCCGGCGTCGACCATGGCCTCGGCCGCCTCGCGGTTCAGCATGACCATCCAACGGACGGCCTCGTCGAGCGACGGCGGCTTTCTCCCGAACCGCTTCCCCTGCAGCGCGCGATGGGCGCAGACGAGGATGCCATTGCCGAGGGGCTTGGTCAGGACGAGGAGGTCGCCGGCCTTCGCCGTGGAGTTGCGGACGATCTTGTCGACGCGCACGACGCCGGTGACGGCCAGCCCGTACTTCGGCACGTCGTCGATGATGGTGTGTCCGCCGGCGATCGGAAACCCCGCCTCGGCCGCCTTGGCCGCGCCGCCGCGGAGGATCTCGTGCAACGTCTCGAGCGGCAACTTGTTCGTCGGGAACCCGACGATGGCCAGGCCGAGGACCGGCTTCGCGCCCATGGCGTAGACGTCGGAGACGGAGTTCGTGGCCGCGATGGCGCCGAAGAGGAAGGGGTCGTCGACGATGGGGGTGAAGAAGTCGACGGTCTGGGCGATGGCCATGTCGCCGCTGATGCGCAGCACGGCGGCGTCGTCGTTGGTGGCATGGCCGACAAGGAGATCGGCACCCTCGGCGGGGCGAAGATCGGCGAGAACGGAGTGCAGGTCATCCTGACCCAGCTTGCACGCTCAACCGCCCGTCGTGGCGAAGGAGGAGAGCGGCGGATAGCTTTTGATCTTCCGCTTCACGCGAGCATCGTATCGCGGAGATCAGGCGTATGATTTTTGCCATCATGAAGCGCGTCGTTCTTTCGGCCGCCCTCCTCTTCCCGCTCGCCGCCAACGCCGCCATCCTGGTCTCCGCGGAGCGCTCCGCCGCGCCGCCGGTGGCCCGCGTGCAGGAGACGCCGCGCATCGCCGGGTGGGACGACGAGTCGATGGTCGTGTGGGTCGAGCACGACGCCGCGCCCGGCGCGTGGCGCTCGCTCCTGGCGGCGCGCGTCGATCCGACGGGCCGGATCCTCAACGCCAAGCCGATCGTGATCCGGCAGGAGCCCGACATCGAGCTGCTGAAAGTCGTGTGGGCGCCCAACGCGTATTACGTCTTCTGGATCGAACGGACGTCCAAGCCGGAGCTGCTCTGCCAGGTCGTCTACCACGACGGCTCGATGTGGTCGTCGGCTGTGGTTCTGCAGCTCAACCCGGGCAGCATCGGCATCGGCGCGAACGGAACGAACATGCTCGTCGTCGACGGCATGTTCTCGTACCCGGTCAAGCGGGGAGCGTGGCTGGCCGGCGGCCGGCAGCTCGTGACGCAGCTCAAGGACAACTTCGGCATGGTCTCGGCGCCGCGCGTGGCCTCGAACGGCGACGATTACTTCGTGGCCTTCACGGCGACGGACGGCAGCGCCTGGAAGGTGTTCGGCGCGCGCATGAGCGCGAACAACAAGCCGCTCGACGGCGACACGCCGATCGAGATCGCCGCCGGCACGCAACCGTACGAGCAGCTTGCCGTGACGTGGGACGGCCGCGACTACGTCGTCGCCTACACGTCCGATTCCTCGACCAAGGCGCGAAAGGTGCTGCCCAGCGGCACGCTCGACGGCGACGCCGTACCGATTGCCGGCGCCGCCGCGGACCTCGATATCGCCCACGCCGCGTTCGGCACCGCCGCGCTGGTCCGGGCCGGCGACGGGCCGCTCCTGGCGAACGATCGGCAGTGACACCACGGAGGTCGCCGCCCGCGCCTCGGGCGTGAGCACGAGCACGTCGCCGATCTGCCGGGGCTGATCGCCGTCACGTACACACGCGTCGAGGACGGCTTCCCGCGCGTGTTCGTGCGCCAGATCGGGAACGTGCCGCTGTCACGTACACGCGCGGTGCGTCACTGAGGCTTCACTTCCTCTCCCAGCACCTCCGCCCGCGCCGACTCGCACGCGGACAGGATCTCCTGGTAGAGCTCGTACGCCGTCTCGGAATCGATCGGCGCGGGCGCGCCGCGATTGACGATCTCGGCGATCTGCGAAGCGTAGTGCGAAGGCGGGGGGAGGCGCTCGCCGGAGGCGTGGATCTGGCGGAAGCCGGTCAGGAGCTCCTCGCGCAGCGACTCGCGGAAGAAGCCGCTCTCGAGGTCGCGGGCGAGGTTCTCGTAATCGACGTTCATGCCGCGCCGATGAACTTGGCGATCAGCGCGGCGTCGGCGCCGTAGGCGACGCGCACCGTGCCGCCGTCGACGGCCGCGCGGGCGTTGACGCCACGCTCGTGCAGGAAGGCCACGTAGGCGTCGCGGAACTGCCGGGCGCTCTCCTCGCTGTTCCAGCGCGTCTCGGCCAGCACCGTCGGCTCGCACGCGTCCGTCTCGGCGATCTGCACGCGGTCGTCGACCCATCCCGTGGCCGCCTTCGCGCCGACGAGGTAGCGCCAGTGGAACTCGCCGAGGTGCTCGACCGTGAGCGTGCGCTTCGCGGCGACGATCGCGGCGGGGTCGAACGCCTTCGTCTTCACGCCGCTCTCCAGGCGCGCGAAGTACTCGCCGGAGTGCAGCACCTCGCGGGTGGAGCGCGGCGGATTCGCGTCCATCTTGTCGAGCTCTTTCCACCCTCCGCGGCGGTAGCCTTCGATGCAGAGGCGCAGCCCTTCCATGTACGGGAACTTCAGCGACTCCACGAAGTAGCGCGGCACCGACGCGTCGACCGTCTTGTCGGCCGCGCCGGCCATCGACTCCAGCACGGCCGGGTTCTGCACCAGCCCGTCGAGCGGCTGCCCCATCTTGTCGAGCATGTAGGCCATCATCACCAGCGTCGCCTCGCCTTCGAGCAGCGAGTGAAAGGCCAGCTCGCCGTCGGCGTCCTTCGTCAGCGTGGCCTCGCGGGCGCCGGCGCCGAAGCGCTGGTCCTGCAGCGCGTGCGTCAGCTCGTGGATCAAGACCATGTCGCGCATCGTCGCGGCGTCGAGTCCCGTCCCGGCCACCGACTTCGGCATCTCCCGGATCGAGTAATAGACGTGATCGAGCGGGTCGTAGAAGGCCAGCACCTGCGACTGATAGAGGTCGAGAAGCTGGCTCATGAGGGTGTCGGTTTGGCCGTCGACGAGCTGCATGGCCCGCAGGACCTGCATGTAGTCGTCGAACGAATACGGCATCGACTTCCGCATCTGCTCCTGGATGCGCGCGGGGAGCTCGTCCCGGCTGATGCTGACGTGGCGGATGTCGTGCGCGAAGCGCAACCCGCGGATGCGCTCGACGTCGCGCATGGCGAAGGCCAGCGGCGAGGAGGCGGCCAGGAGGGGCGCCGCGGTCAGCAGCGCGGCGGCCAAAAGCGTGAGGCGGCGGAACATGCGCTTGCGAACCGCCCCGCTTCCTGCCCCATTCCGGCGTTGCATGCCCTTGCGACCGTCCCGTAGAATGCGCCCGGTTTCCATGCAGAACGGTGACGGCGAGCGGATCGAGATCACCATCAGCAGCCGCTTCGAGAACATCGAACTGGTTCAGGTGATCGCGGAGCACCTGTGTGAAAACGCGGGTCTCGACGAGGACGGCTCCCACTGGATCGGCATGGCTGTGCGCGAGGCCGTGGCCAACGCCATCAAGCACGGCAACAAGCTCGACGTGAAGAAAAAGGTGCAGGCCACGTTCGACCTGCGCGGCCTGGACCTGACCATCGCCATCTCCGACGAGGGCGAAGGCTTCGACCCGGAGAAGGTCAGCGACCCCCTGAGCCCGAAAAACCTCATGAAAACATCGGGACGGGGCATCTTTTATATGAAGACGTTCATGGACCAGGTCCGATATTCTTTCGCCCCCGGCGGCGGGACGTCCCTGGTCATGACGAAGAACCTGGCCCGGGGAACCGGGATCGCCACCAGCAGCAAACATTGATTTGCGCCGCCGAGGGCGGCAGGAGGAGAAACATGAAAGCCACTTCCCGCACGGTCGACGGCGTTGAGATCATCAAACTCGATGGGAAGATCACCATCGGCGCGGGCGACCAGCAACTGCGCGAAGTCATCTCGAGCGCCCTGGCCAGCGGCCACACGAACATTCTGCTCGACCTCAGCGGTGTCAGCACCATCGACTCGTCCGGCATCGGCGAGCTGGTCGGCTCCTACACCACCGTCACGAACCGCGGCGGAAAGCTGAAGCTGCTGCACCTGCCGGCGAAGCTGAACGAGCTGCTGCACGTGACGCAGCTGATCACCGTGTTCGAGGTTTACGAGAACGAGCCGGAAGCGCTCGCAAGCTTCTAGTTCCGCGGTTGCTGGGGGTTGCTTGGTTGCTCGGCCGAGCAACTGAGCAACCGCGCAACCAAGCAACCCGATTTACGGCCTTCTCCCTCGTCCTCGTCTCGGCTGATCCGACGGCACGGCGCTGTCGTCGACCATCGCCGCCACTC
>JBKOUP010000141.1:0-4925 GCA_046723495.1 Acidobacteriota bacterium | reverse complement strand
GCCATGCAGTACCTGAACGAGAGCGCAGCGTAAGCAGCCCCAGCCGCCCCATCGCCGCCACGTACCACCAGCCGGGATCCAGCTCGAACCATCGCCGCCCGATCCGCGCCGAGGCGGGGGAGTGGTGATGATTGTTGTGGTGGCCCTCGCCGCCGGTCAGCAAGCTGAGAAGGAGATTGTTCCGCGAATCGTCGGCCGTTTCGAAGTTGCGATACCCGAAGCGGTGGCCGAAGGAGTTGATCGCCCACGACGTGTGCAGCGTGAGCACGATGCGGAAGCAGCCGAGCCAGCAGAGCGCTGCCCACCCGCCGGCGGCGTACAGCAGGAGGAACATCGCCGCCAGCAGTGGGAAAGTCATCCGCTCGAACGACGCGATCATGCCGTTGTCGAGCAGATCGGCCGGCTGGCGTGTCATTTCCGGGATCGACCGGCGGCGGCGTCCCTCCAGGAGCCATCCGAAGTGAGCGTGCCAGAAGCCGTTTCGTGGGGAGTGCGGATCGAGCTCGTTGTCCGGATGGGCGTGGTGCGCCCGGTGAACGCGCACCCACGCGATCGGACCGCCCTGCCCGGCCAGGGCGCCGCAGAGAAGGTGGAAAAACAAGAGCGGTTTGCGCGCTTCGAAGGCGCGATGCGCCAGTTGCCGGTGGTAGCAGGCGCTGATCCCGACGATGCCGAAGAACTGGCCGGTCACGAACGCGGCGGCCAGCCACCGGGCGCTGAAGAACCAGACGACGGCGACGATCGCGCCGGCGTGCAGGAGGGCAGCGAGCGCTGCGACGACCAATTGCCGGGGCCGCATCGATATCATTATGACAATGCGCATCCCGAACGGGCTGAATATCGGGTTGTCCGTCCTCGCCGCGACCACCGCCTGCGCGCTGTTGTCGCTCGTCTCCCACACCGATTCGTGGCTCGTGCGCATTGGCGGCGCGATCGCCTTCTCCTTCGTCAACAACACCCTCTTCTCGCTGCTGCACGAGTCGGTGCACGGCGTCTTCAGCAGCAACGCTTCGCTCAACGACTGGTTCGGCCGCTGGCTCGCGGCGTTTTTCCCGACGTCGTTCACGCTGCAGCGCTACTTCCATCTCGGACATCACCGCCGCAACCGCTCCGAGGCCGAACGGTTCGATTACATCGCCCCGGGTGAGAATGTCCTGCTCAAGAAGATCGAGTGGTACGGCATCCTGACCGGCTTCTTCTGGCTCTGCCCGCCGCTGTCATGCATCGTCTTCTTGTTTGGAGCGCTGCACGCCGAGAACGCCCCGTGGAGCCGGCAGACCGGTTTCGACGACATGGTCGGCGGCGTCGATCGGCTTCGCGGCCTGCCGATCCGGCTCGAGATTCTTTTCGCCGCGCTCTGGCAGGTCGCGCTGTTCCGGCTGCTGCACCTGCAGTGGTCGGGCTGGCTGCTCTGCTACGCCGCGTTCGCCATCAATTGGAGCTCGCTGCAATACGCCGATCACGCCTGGTCGCCGCTCGACGCCGCGCGCGGCGCCTGGAACCTGCGCGTGAGCCCGATCGTGCGCTGGCTGTTTCTCAACTACCATCACCATCGCGCCCATCACGAGAACCCGAGAGTGCCATGGATCCACCTTCCGCGGTTCGTCGACGTCGCCGAGCCGCGGCCGTCGTTCCTGCGAATGTACCTGAGGATGTGGCGCGGTCCGCGCCTGTTGGGAGACGTTCGATGAAAACGATTTTCGCGCTGCTCCTCGTCGCTGTGCCTCTCGCTGCCGCCGAGCCGAATGCCGACATCCACAACGCTTTCCGCGCGCTGCGCGCCCGCGTCCTCGACGCCGCGAACAGGGGCGACATCGACGGCGTGCTCGCCCAGATGCACCCGAACGTGGTGGTGACGTGGCACAACGCCGAGGTCAGTCACGGCCGCGACGCCGTGCGCAAATACCTCGAGCGGATGCTGAAGGGGCCGAACCCCGTGGTGAAGAGCTACCACGCCGATTTCCAAGTCGACGAGCTGACGCAACTGTACGGACCGAACACCGGCATCGCCTGGGGAAGCTCGACGGAGATCTACGACCTCGGCCGAAACGAGAAGTTCACCCTCCCAGGCCGTTGGTCCGCGACGTTGGTCAACGAGAACGGTCAGTGGCTGCTGGCCAGCCTGCACACGTCGTCGAACCTCTTCGACAATCCGCTGCTCCGATCGACGAAGCGGGCACTGTGGATCGGCGTGGCCATCGCCGCGATCGTGGGGCTGCTGGTTGGCTGGTTCCTCGGCAGAAGGCGAGCTACACGTTGAAGCGGAAGTTGATCACATCGCCATCCTGCACGACGTAATCCTTCCCCTCCGAGCGCAGCTTCCCGGCCTCGCGGCACTTCGCTTCGCTGCCGTAATGCACGAGGTCCTCCCAGCGCACGACCTCGGCGCGGATGAAGCCGCGTTCGATGTCGGAGTGGATCGTGCGCGCAGCCTTCGGGGCGGTGAGGCCGCGGCGGATCGGCCAGGCGCGGCATTCGTCCTCGCCGGCGGTGAGGAAGGAGATCAGGTCGAGGAGCTTGTAGGCGGCGTGGATGAAGCGGCCGATGGCCGGCTCGGCGAGGCCGAGGGAGGCGACGAACTCGGCCTGCTCCTCGGCCGGCATCTGGGCGATGTCCATCTCCACCTGGCCGGCCAGCACGACGATTCCCTCGGCGGGCGGAGGGGCGGCGGCCTCCGACTCCGGCACGTTCAGCACGAGCAGCAGCGGCTTCGCGGTGAGGAAGCGGAAGCCGGCAAGCATCGCCCACTGATCGGGCGTGAGGTCGACGTTGCGCAGCGGCGTCCCCGCCTCGAGCGCCGACTTCAGCGTCTCCATCAGCGGCACCTCGGCGCTCTTGCTCTTCTCGCGCGTCAGGCGGTCGAGGCGCTTCTCGACGATGATCAGATCCGCGAGGTTCATCTCGTCCTCGAGGTTCCGCGCCTCGGCCAGCGGCGACGGCGGCGTCCCCGCGGCGTCAGGGAATCCGCGCACGACCTGACAGAGCGCGTCCATCTCGCGCATGGCGGCGAGGGTCTGGTCGTCGAGGCCCTTCGCGGCGCCGGAGCCGGCGACGTCGGAGAAGGTGATCTCCGCGAAGGTCGTCTTCTTCGGATGAAAGAGGTTCGCCAGGGCCACGACGCGTTCGTCCGGAACTTTGACCGTGCCGAGGTTCGTCTTGCCGCGCGCCGATTGAAAGCCGGTGCCGGCGGCGAGGCCGGTGAGGGCGTTGAAGACGGTGGTCTTGCCGCTGCCGGGAAAGCCGACCAGGCCGATCTTCACTTCACGCTCCGCAGCGTCTGCTCGTCGAAGAGGGGAATGTCCTGGCCGACGCGGACGAAAAAGATCTTCGTCGGATGGACTTCGAAGTATTGGATGCCGTCGGGCGAGTCGCCCCATTCGCCGCAGGGCGGCGGCGGCACTTCGTCGTCGGGCGTCTCTTTCATCGCCTTCGGATTTCTGAGCACGAAGGTGAAGCGCTGCACGTCCTTGCGCGGCTCCATCCCCTGGAACGGCCGCGCGATGCACTTGGCGGCGAGGGCCTTGTCGGTGTGCGCGGCGAAGATGCGCTTCACGGCGGCCTCGCCGCTCTCGCCGGGGCGGCGCTCGATCACCTCGACGACGTTCTCCGGCGCGCCGCCGTCGGAGTAGCGCATCGCCAGCGACTGCCCCCGCGCGACGAAGTCGATCTTGCGTGCGCCGAAGTCGCAGCGCTGCACCCACGCCTCCAGGCCGAGGGCGGCGTTCGAGAACTTCTCCCAGGCGCAGCCCTTCTCGGGCGGCCGGGAGGGGCCATCGGCGGCGATGGCCGTGATCGGAAGGAGAGCGAGCAACAACAGGCGCTTCATCCCCACAAGCATACGAGATAAGTGCGGGACTCTTTTCAATACAGGAGGCTCGCATGAACAAGGGGATCACCACCATCCTGGTGACGCCGATCAGTCCGACGCGTGTCCGCCAGCGGTGTCGATCGAGACATCCTGCGCGGCCGCGAGCATCACGCGGACCGACACCGACTTCAGCTTCGAGATCCGCTGACGATCGGGCCTCCGACTGCGATCGCAACGCCGGCGGGCAGACGTACCTGGAGTGTCAGCAGTCGACTCACGCTCTCTGAGTAAACTCGAGCATGGCTGAAAGAGAGTGCTGGACGAAGTCCGTGCGAACCTCGCTGTAGTGCAATCCCTGCCGCAGGCCGCCGATCGCATAGTCGGGGTTGGGAAGAATCAATCGATCACGCTCCTGGATGATGAGTTGATCGAGAAAGCGAAAGCCGCGCGCACAGGAATCGAAGTACGTTTCACGGCGGGTGCCGTCCGCGATCGACAATGCCGCGGCGATGCCTTCGAGATAGACCGCGGTCGTGTAGCCGGGCGTGCCGGTTTGATGGTCGTTGATGAAGCCGCCGGTCTTGTCCTGCTGGTAACCGAGGAGCCAGTCTGCGATCTCGAAGGCCGCGTCGGCGAAATACGGTTCGCCGGTCACCTGCCACCACTTGCTGAAGGCCTGCAACAACCACGCGACTTGTCCGAAATGGCGTTTGTAGCGAAAGCGATGCCGGTAGTATTGAAAGCTGCGGCGCAGCCGTTCTTCATCGATCGCCGACGCATTTTGTTGGCAGGCGACGGCGAGAGCGAGCAGGACCTGGCCGGGGAAGTAGTCTTGATACGCCTCCAGAGATGGATCGCCGGCCGTTTTGTGCGTGGCGATGCGCCCGTGAGGAAGCTCGACACGCCGCCATAGCACGGTGGCGAGGTCCTTCATCGACGAACGTCGCGGATCGTCGTCCGCCAAATTGCTGAGCGCCAGCAGCAGGAACGAGATCTCGGCAACGGAGTCGTCCGACATGTCTGCGAGCAGAGAATCGATCGCTTTGCCGGCGGCATTCTCGAGCTCATCGCCGCCGAGGATCTTATGAGCGCGGGCCAATACCCATGCACCATGAGA
>JBKOUP010000037.1:0-6919 GCA_046723495.1 Acidobacteriota bacterium | reverse complement strand
CCTCTGGAAGCTTATTTGGAGCAGGAACCATGCCCTGGAGAAATTACAGGTCAAGCCAGCTAAACCACACAGGATGCTCGCGTTTGTACCACCGCAAGACCTCGGCTATCGCTTCCTGGCTCTCACGTGGCATGACGCGCTCATCCACGCGCTCGAAGTGCACGCGGATGCGCTCGCCATCGTGCTCGAGTGCCTGCGAGAACATCGTCTGCAGCTCGTTGCGAATGCGCCCCGAGTCGGAGATCTTCACCGCCCGCGTCGTGTGGTCGACGCCGGAGAGGAATCGCACGAGTAGCGGACTGAACACCTGCCGCGCCACCGGCTTCGGCTCCATCAGGCGCAGCGTGAAGGTGATGCGAGACGAGGCCTTGCGCGTGGCCAGGCAGGTCGTGACGCGGTAGACGCCGTCGCCGACTTCCGTGATTCCGGGAGTGCCGGTGTACGGGTCGTCGCACATGTAGCCGATGCTGGCCAGGACGCTCCAGTTCTTCTCGGGGAGGAAGTCGTCGGCGTGCAGGACGCGCTTGCCGTTGGGGATGTTCGACGTCTCCACCTCTTCGATGGCCTCGGCGTACACGCGCACTTTGTCCGCGTCGAGCGCGCGTCCGAAGAGCGCGCTGACGCGCTCGGCGAAGTCGGGCGCGTGGCGGTCGAGGCGCATCAGCGCGCCCTCTTTCTCGCACGGCAGCTCGAAGATGGAGGAGAAGACTTCCATGCTGGCGTCGACGTCGAGCACCTCGCAGAGACTGGCCGCCTGCATGGCTTCGGCCGACGCGGCGTAGCCGTCGCAGACGAAGACGTGCGTCGCGCCGGCCTCATCGCTCCAGCTGCCGACGAGGAACGTCGGCGCGTACGTGCCGGAGTCGGTGAAGACCTCGATCCCTGACGGCGCGCGCCAGCCGTCGTCGACGAGATGCGTGCCGAGCTCGCTCCACTCCGTCCAGAGATTGCCGAGCCGCGCGGCGCGGCTCTTTCCGCGAAGCGTCCACACGTGGATGTTCTCGCGGGCGATGCCGGGGTACGCGGCCTCGATGCATTCGACGACGTGCTGGCGCGGCGTGCGATAGTCGAGCAGCACCGACTGCCGTTCGGCCGCCTCGGCCACGCGGCGCGGCACGGTCAGGCAGCCCATGTAGGATTCGTACGGCCGGGCCATCTTCAGCGGCGAGTCGAAGAGGTGGAACACCGCCATCGGCCCGGTGCTCCTTCCCTCGGCGAATCGCGACGTGTTCTCGAGCGTGTCGACCGCCGCGCCCCACAGCGTGATGCCGCGGTCCTGCAGCCATCCGTAGAACTGCTCGAAGGTGTGCCCCGGCTCGTTGAGCAGCCGGCGCACGCGGCGGTCGACGATGCGCGCCACCTCGGGGCGCGCGTACACGCGGCCAAAGCCGAGGAGCGGATTCGCGCCCATCTCCGGCGTCTCGCCGGCCTTCGGCATCAACCCTTCGCCGAGCGAGACCATGATGGCGTGGTTCTCCGGCAGCGTGCGCGTGAGATGCCACAGCCCCTCGCTCATGACGTAGGCGCTGATGGCATCCGCCGACTTCTTGACCTGGTTGTACGCGGTCTTGTCCTTCCCCTTTCCTTCGCCGAAGTTGCCGAAGAGGCGCGTGCCGAGCGCGGTCGCGGCCGAGGTCATGGCCAGGCATCGGGCGATGCCGCGCGGCGTGAACGAGGCGGCCGAGACGGGGCCGGGCTGCTTCCGCTCCACCTCGACGTCTTCGAGCCAGAGGTGGAAGCGCAGCAGAACGGGGCGGGTGTCGAAGGCCCATTGCGCGATGAGATTGCGTTTGTCTTCCATGGCTATCTGCCCGGCGCGCCGACGAACGGCTCTTCGTGGACGAAGCCGGCGGGCCGCTCGAACGCGAGCGCCGGCGCGTCGGCGTCGCGAATGTCGGAGACGATGGCGGTGACGGTAATGGTCTGCGGGCGGCCGCCAACGTAGGCGCGCGTGGCGCTGATCGTGGTCTTCAGCGGGAAGCCGGCGATGCGCGTGATGGCGGGGGCGAGCTGGGCGTCGACGCCGGCGATGCCGGTGATGAGGCTGATGACGCGGACGGCCAGCGCGGGATCGACGGCGGCGGTGGTCCAGATGAGGATCGTCTCGCTGTGCAGCACGTCGACTTTCGTGCTGCCATAGCGCTCGTGCGTCGTATACGAGACTCTGATGACGGACTTCGAGTCCGGTTCCTGCGACGTCGTCACGCGGATGTCCGTCGCCTCTCCGCCGCCGGCGATGCGAGGATGGCGGACGATGGCTACGACGTTCGGCTGGAACCAGGTCTTCCGCGCGGTGTTGAGCGCGGTGAAGGTGGCGCCGCCGTCGGACGACAGAAGGACGTCGTAGGTGAACGGCGCGGAGGGCTGCTCGACGTCGATGCGGCGGTTCGCGCCGTCGACGAGCACGGTGGCGTGGCGATGGCGCGGCTGGAGCACGTCGCCGCTCGTCTCGATGTCGATGGCGTAGCGCGTCGCCGCGCAGAGCGGCAGGGCGATTGCGGCGATGATCGCGACGGTCAGGAACCGCATGGGACCGCGCTCACTCTACCGCAACGCACGGCGGGCGGGAGAGGAGCGTGGTCTGCGCGAAGGCGGTGTCGCCGACGCGGCCGCGCCAGTGCCACATGCGGCCGTCGTCGGTGCGCACGTCGATCGAGACCGGCGTGCCGGCGGCCGCGGTCACGGGAAACTCGAGCGGCAGGACGCCCTGGTCCCACCACGTTCCGCCGCTCCAGAGATTCGTGAGCGTGATGCCCTCGGCGAGCGTGGCGGTGAAGCCGACGGCGAAGCCGTGCACGACGCCGTCGCGCGTCGTGCGGAGCTCGGCGGCGCCGTGCTGCGCGGTGTCGTCGAGGTCCTCCATGCGCAGCGACAGCATCGTGGCCGGCTCGGCGAGCAGCGCGTCCGGCGGAACCTTCGCGCTGTAGGCGGTGTTCGCCGCGAACGTGGCGATCGACGACATGTCGAAGCCGTGCCGCGGCGTGCGCCACCACTGAATTACCGGCTCGTGGAAGCTCGGGAACTCGATCGGCGTGATCCAGACATCGAGCGCCGACGGGATGAGCCGCGCATCGGGCGCGAGGAGACGGCGGCGCGCATCGATGACCGTGCCGAGGAAGCCTTCGTTGAAGACGACGGAGCCGATGGTCTCGGTGACGAGGACGTTCGCGCGCTCGGGCAGCTCGACGTCCTTCGAGTTGCCGTGAACGACGGTGATGCGGTCGCCGTAGCCGAACTGCCGCGCGAACATCGCCACCATGTCGGCGAGGTGCTCGCGCTCGACGGCGTAGACGCGGCGCGCGCCGGCGTCGCAGGCGAAGAAGGAGAGGACGCCGGTGCCGCTGCCGAGGTCGAGGACGACGTCGCCGGGCTGCACGGCCTGCCTGATCGCCTGCCGGTAGGCGAAGGTGCGGACATCGTCGACGAGCAGGTGGCGGTGATAGTCGAACAGACGATCACCGCCCCTGCTTGAATTCGCCGTAGCGCTTCATGACGTCGGCGAACGCGGCGTGCTTCTGCTCGACCGCGGCGACGGCGGCGGCGTTCGGCATGGCGTCGGCGCTCTGCAGGATAGCCAGGAGCGTGCGCAGCGAACCGGCCACGCTGTTGAGCGTCTCGGGCTGCCCCGGGGCGACGCGCGGCGGCCCGAAGTCCTCGGCCGGCTCGCCGAGAAGCGCGGCGGCGCGCTTGTCGAGATCGGAGTCGGGCGCACTCTGTGCGCCCCTACCGGTAGGGGCGGACAGCGTCCGCCCGGCGCGCAGCGCGCGGACGTCCCTCACCGCCGCGTCGAGCTGCATCAGCTCGTCCCAGACCTGACGCGACGTCGCGTACTGCCGCTGCAGCTCCTCGTTCGACGTCTTCACGCGCGGATCCATGACCACGCGCAGCGGCTGCGTCGATTTCGCGCCGTCGACGGTGAGCTGGACGGTGTAGTCGCCCGGCGGCACCCACGGCGCGATGACGACCGGCGCGGTGTTTCCCGGCGTGGCCGCGATCGGGAACTGCGGCCGCGCCGTCGGCACCGGCGTGAGGTGCAGGTCCCACGTGAAACGGTGCATGCCCGGCGCGGCCGAGGGGACGCGGGCGGGGCGGATCCAGTACCACGGGATGTTGCCTTCGTCCTTCGGCGGCTCGACTTTGTCGCGGCTGGAGTAGCGGCGGAGGACTTGGCCACTGCCGTCCAGAATCGCGAGCTCCACGCTGCTCGCGGCCGACGGCAGCACGTAGTCGATGACGGCGCCGTCGGGACCGTTGTCGCCCGCCGGCTCGTCGGGCGGGAGCGGCGTGTCGGAGTTCTTGTTCCAACGGAAGCGGATCGCCTGTTGCGGTTTCAGCAGCCCTGTCGCGCCGGCCTGGCGCAGCGGCTCGATGTCGTCGAGGACCCAGAAGCCGCGGCCGTGCGTGCCGGCGATGAGGTCGTCGCCGTGCAGGGTGAGATCGCGGATCGACGACGCCGGCGCGTTGAGGCGCAGCGACTGCCAGTGGTCGCCGTCGTCGAAGGAGACGTAGACGGTGGTCTCGCTGCCGGCGAAGAGGAGGCCGCGCCTCTTCGGATCTTCACGGACGACGTTGACGATGCCGTTGTTGGCGATGCCGCTCACGACCTCGGCCCACGTCTTGCCGCCGTCTTTCGTGCGCAGGATGTGCGGGCGGAGGTCATCGAGGCGGAAGGTGTTGATGGCGGCGTAGGCTTCGTTGGCGTCGAAGTGCGAAGCCTCCATGATCGAGACCTTCGCCCACGGCACGAGGCTCGGCGGCGTGACGTTCGTCCAGCTCTTGCCGCCGTCGCGGGTGACGTGAATGAGGCCGTCGTCGGTGCCGGCCCAGAGGAGGTTGATGTCGAGCGGCGACGGCGCGAGCGCGTAGACGACGCCGCGCTGCGCGACTTTCACGTCCTTCGCGTAAACGCCGACGTTCGCCGGCACGGCCCACTCCTTGCGGGTGAGGTCTGGGCTGATCTCGGTCCACGTCTGCGCGCCGTCGCTGGTGCGCCAGACGGTGTTCGAAGCGAAGAAGAGAACGTGCGGATCAACGGGTGAGAAGACGACCGGCTGCGTGCGCACGACGCGGTAATTCGCGCCGCGCAGCGGCTTCGGACCGACGGCCTGCACCTGCCCGGTGCGGCGGTCCCAGCGCGTGAGCTTGCCGCCGTAGACGAGGTCGGGGTCGAGCGGGTCGGGGACGGCGTATCCGTATTCCTCGGCGGAGACAGGGTGCCACTCGCGGTCGGTGATGCGGCCGTCGTCGCCGCGCGTCTGCACGCAGGCAGAGCCGCTCTCCTGCTGCCCGCCACAGACGCGGTAGGGGAAGGCGTTGTCGGCGTTGACGTGATACAGCTGCGCGCTGGGCTGGTTGTACCAGGAGCTCCACGACTGGCCGCCGTTCAGCGTGACGATGGCGCCCTGGTCGGAGGCGATGAGGATGATCTTCGTGTCGTTGGGGTTGACCCAGACGCGGTGGTAGTCGTCGCCGCCGGGGGCGCCGCGGAAGGAGTGCCACGTCTTGCCGGCGTCGGTCGACTTCCAGGTGACGACGTTGGCGACGTAGAGGACGTCGGCGTTCTTCGGATCGGCGCGGACTTCGTTGAAGTCGCCGCCGCGCTCCCAGATCTCGGGCTTGTTGTTGACGAGAGTCCACGTCTCGCCGCCGTCATTCGAGCGATAGATGCCGCCGTTTTTGGCGTCGACGTTTGCGTAGAGCCGCTTCGGATCCGTGGCGCAGACTTCGAGGCCGACGCGGCCGAGCTTCTCCGCGCCGAGCTTGAGCTGCTTCCACGTCGAGCCGCCGTCTGTCGACTTGTAGACGCCGCTGCCGGGACCGGTGAAGACGCCGTTCTCCCACGGGCCCTGGCGCGCTTCCCACAGCGCGGCGTAAACGACGTTCGGATTGGAGGGATCGATGGCGACGTCGATGCCGCCGGTGTTCTCGTCGCGGTAAAGGACTTTGTCGAAGGTCTTGCCGCCGTCGGTGGAGCGGAAGATGCCGCGCTCGGCGTTCGGCCCGTAAGGATGGCCGAGGACAGCGACGAAGAGGCGGTTGGGATTCCGAGGATCGACGGCGATCGTCGGGATCTGCTGCCCGTCGCGGAGGCCGTAGTGCGTCCAGGTTCTGCCGGCGTCATTCGACCGGTAGAGGCCGTCGCCGGTGGAGAGGTCGGGCCGCTGCAGGCCCTCGCCGCTGCCGACGTAGACGACGTTCGGGTCCGACGGCGCGACGGCGATGGCGCCGATGGAGCCGGTGGGCTGGTCGTCGAAGATCGGCAGCCAGGTGCGGCCGGCATCGTCGGTCTTCCAGACGCCGCCGTTGTTCACGCCGATGTAGAAGACGTGAGGCTGGCTGGGGATGCCGACCCCCGCGACGGTGCGCCCGCCGCGGAACGGGCCGATGGCGCGCCAGCGGAGGTCCTGGAAGAGTTTCGGATCTTGCTGGGCGTTGGCGATCGTGGCGAGAAAGAGCAGCAGTGCAAGTCGACGCATGAGCGGGGATTATGTCGCACCGTGAACGTGCCTGTGCCCGCGCCCGTGTCCGGGAAATAATCGAGGCGGGCTCCGGCTTTGGGCTCCGTACAATCTGCCGAAGCTCCTTGGGTTCCGCCGAGACGGAACCCCGCTAGGCCAGAAGGAGGAATCATGAGGACTTACGAAGTCCTGTTCATCCTCTCTCCGCAAGTGCCGGAGGAGGAAGCGACGAATCTCGTCGGCGAGCTCAAAAAAGTCGCCGAGGGGACGGGCGCGAAGCTCTCACACGAGGAAGCGTGGGGGCGTCGCCGGCTCGCTTATCCCATCCAGAAGTTCAACGAGGGGCACTACCACCTCTTCGTCTTCGAGAGCGACGGCTCGCTCGCGGAGCTCGACCGTCGGATGAAGAACTCCGACCGCATCCTGCGCCACATGATCGTGCGCACGGACCTCGAGCACAA
>JBKOUP010000262.1:0-9761 GCA_046723495.1 Acidobacteriota bacterium | reverse complement strand
TCGCCGTGGCCATCGTCTTCAAGTACCTCTACCACCCGCGCTTCGGCGTCCTCAACCGCGTCCTCGGCGCGCTGCATCTGCCGACGCCCGACTGGCTCGGGAACCCGCGCCTGGCCATGTTCGCGATCATCCTGCTGGCCGTCTGGAAGGGCTTCGGCTACACGATGATCATCTTCATCACGGGCTTACAGAACATCCCCGAGGAGCTGTACGAGGCGGCGCGCATCGACGGGGCGGGATGGTGGCAGCAGTTTCGCCACGTCACCGTGCCGATGCTCGGCCCGACCTTCCTCTTCGTCGGCGTCGTCGTGGCCATCGGGCAGATGCAGATCTTCGCCGAGCCCTACGTCATGACCGGCGGCGGCCCGCTGAACAAGACCTTGACCGTGGTCATGCTCATGTACCAGCAGGGCTTCAAATTCTGGCGGATGGGCTACGCCGCGTCGGTGGCCTTCATCCTCTTTTTATTGATCGGCGCCGCCACGGTGCTGCAAATGAAACTGCAGAGGAGCCGATGAACCGCCGCCTCGAATCGGCGGTCCTGCACGGCCTGCTCATCGCCGGCGGCGTCATCACGCTCTTCCCGCTTTTCTGGATGCTCTCCGCATCGTTCATGAGCACCGGCGAGGCGGCCGCGCTCCCGCCGCATCTGCTGCCCCACGCGGCGACGCTCGCGCAGTACCGCCAGCTCTTCGTCCGCCTGAACCTCGGCCGGGCCTTCTTCAGCAGCGCCTTCGTCGCCGTCATCGTGACGATCTCCTCGGTTCTCTTCGGCTCCATGGCCGGCTACGCCTTCGCGAAATTGCGCTTCGGCGGACGCGATCGCCTCTTCGGCCTCCTCCTCAGCGCCGTCGTGATTCCGCCGCAGGTCGGCATGCTCCCGCTCTTTCTGCTGATGAAGAAGCTGCACCTCGTGAACAGCTACTGGGGGGCCATCGTGCCGTCGATGGCCACGATGTTCGGCATCTTCCTCATCCGGCAGTTCATGCTCTCCGTGCCCCAGGACCTGCTCGAGGCGGCGCGCCTCGACGGCGCCGGCGAGCTGCGCATCTACTGGTCGGTTGTCATGCCGCTGGCGCGCCCGATCCTGGCCACGCTGGCCACGTTCATGTTCATGTCGACGTGGAACGACTTCATGTGGCCGCTGATCATCCTCTCCGATCAGTCCCACTACACGCTCCCGGTGGCGCTGGCGAATCTCTCCGGCGAGCACGTGCAGGACATCGAGCTGATGATGGCCGGCGCGGTCGTGACGGTGCTGCCGGTGCTGCTGGTCTTCCTGGCGCTGCAGCGCTACTACATCGCGGGGTTGATGGCCGGAAGCGTCAAAGGATGAAAGCAGAAGGCAGAAAGCAGAAAGCAGAAATCGTGGCCACGGCGATTTCTGCTTTCTGCTTTCTGATTTCTGCTTTTCCGGCGGCAGCCGATTGGACCGCGCATCCATCTGACGGCGTGACGATGCGCCTTACTCGCGAGGATGCGATCAATCGCATCGACTTCGACTTCCGCGGCCACGGCGGCTACGCGATTGCGCGGCGCGACGTGAACCTCGATCTCCCGCCGAATTACGAGTTCCTCTTCCGCGTGCGGGGCGAGACGCCGCCGGAGAACCTCGAATTCAAGCTCATCTCCGGCGACGACGTCTGGTGGCTGAACCGCCGCGACTTCGCCTTCCCGCGCGCTTGGACGGCGCTGACGACGAAGAAGCGGAAGATCGAGTTCGCCTGGGGGCCGTCGCGCGCGGAGCTGCGGCACATCGACGCCATCGAGGTCGTCGTCACCGCCGGCAGCGGCGGCCGCGGCACGGTCTGGTTCACTGATCCCGAGCTCGAGCCGCTGCCGCCGTCGCCGACGGAAGCTGTTCACGCAGCGAATATCGTCGACTTCGGCGAAACGCGGGAGCTCGGCGGATTGGAGATCGTTCCGCCAGCAAAGGTGCGCGTCTTTCTCGACGGCGTCGAACAACACACGCAACAAACGGAGCGCTTCGTCTGGCTGCCGGACGCGGAAGCACGGCGCATCCGCGTCATCGGCGCGAAAGAGCTCATCGTCGAGCCGCCCGGCTGGGCCGACACCGCGAACGACTTCTGGTCGATCGTGGCCAGGCACGCCCGGCGCGGCGACTACCCGCGCTACCTCGTCGGCGAGCAGCCGTACTGGACCGTCGTCGGCGCCGACGGCGCGGACGCCGAGGCCCTCGTCGGCGAGGACGGCAACGTCGAGCCGTTCAAGGGAGGCGAGTCGATCGAGCCGTTTCTCCTCGTCGGCGGAAAGCGGCTGACGTGGGCCGACGTCGAGATCACGCAGTCGCTCGAGGACGGATATCTGCCGATTCCGAGCGTCACGTGGCGGACGAAAGGCGCATCGATGACGATGACCGCCGCGGTCAGCGCGTCGTCGATGCTGCAACTGCGCTATCGCGTTCGTGACGCCGAGTTGCAGCTCGAAGTGCGGCCGTTTCAAGTCAATCCGTCAACGCAATTCCTCAACTCGCCCGGCGGCGTGGCGCGCGTCAAACACGCGCTACCGCGAATGCATCACTTCGAGCTGGACATTCCGCTGAAGAAGGGCGCGAAGCGGCAGCCGTTCGCGCAGATCGCGCGCGACTGGCGCGAGACGCTCAACCGCGTGCGCATCGACATCGCCGGCGCGCCGGAGATCGCGAACACGATCCGCACCAGCCTCGCCTACACGCTCATCCACCGCGACGGCGCCGCGCTCAAGCCGGGCTCGCGCGCGTACGACCGCTCCTGGATCCGCGACGGCGCGCTCATGGGGGCGATGCTCCTGCGCCTCGGCCACGCCGCCGAGGCCAAGGCCTTCGCGCGGTGGTTCGCCAAGTACCAGTACGAGAACGGCAAGGTCCCCTGCTGCGTCGACCAGCGCGGCGCCGACCCCGTCCCCGAGAACGACAGCCACGGCGAATTCATCTACCTCGTCCGCGAGATCGAGCGGCTCACCGGCGAGCGCATGCTGCAATCGCACGTCGGCGCCGCGGCGCGCGCCATCGAGTCGCTGCGCACGTATGAGGGCCTCGTCACCGAGTCGATCAGCCACGAGGGCTACTCGGCGAAGCCGGTGCATTCGTACTGGGATGATTTTTTTGCGATCCAGGGCGTGCCGGCCATCCAGCGCGACCTCCTCGCATCGATGAACAAAATCATCGCCGAGCACCACCTCGACTACGTCCCCGCCTCCGTCGAGCTGGCCGACTTCGATCCGACGTCGACCGCCATCGCCATCTCCCCGCTCGCCGTGCAACTCCCGCCGCTGCGCCGGACCTACGAGCGCTACTTCGCCGAGACCGCCAAGCCGCGCGAGGAGTGGACGCCGTACGAGATGCGCATCATCGGCGCGATGGTCCGCCTCGGCGACCGCGCCCACGCCCTCGAGCTCATCGAGCGCTTCATGGCCGACCGCCGCCCCGCCGCCTGGAACGAGTGGGCCGAGGTCGTCGGGCGCGAGGTCCGCAAGCCGCGCTTCATCGGCGACATGCCGCATGCGTGGGTCGCGAGCGACTTCGTGCGCTCGATCCTCGAGGCCATCGCCTACGACCGCGAGGACGGCGCGCTCGTCATCGGCGCCGGCGTCCCCGCGGCGTGGCTGCCGCTGCACGTCGGGCCGCTGCCGACGTACCAGGGGCCGATCGACGTGCGCATCTCGCGCGACGGCGTCGTCGAGCTGAAAGGGCCGGCGAAGAACGTCGTCATCGCAGCGCCATTTCGGTCTGCGCGTCGAACAGGTGCACCCGGGCCGGATCGACGCTGAACGACAGGCGCTCGCCGGCGCGCGGCGCCTCGTGCGGATCGAAGATGGCCGTGAGCTTCGCGCCGTCCGCGGTCGCGTAGACGATCGTCTCGTGGCCGATCGGCTCGACCATGTCGATGGTCGCGGGAATTCCTTCTCCGAGGTTGAGGTGCTCGGGGCGAATGCCGGCGATGACGTTCGCGCGCCCCGCGACGGCCTCGGCCAGGCTGCCTCTCAGCAGATTCATCGGCGGCGTGCCGATGAACTGCGCGACGAAGACGTTGGCCGGATGGTCGTAGATCTCGCCCGGCGTCCCGACCTGCTGGATCTTCCCCTCGCGCAGGACGGTGATGCGGTGGCCCATGGTCATGGCCTCGACCTGGTCGTGCGTCACGTAGACCGACGTCGTGCCGAGGGTCTGCTGCAACCGCGTGATCTCGGCGCGCATCTGCACGCGCAGCTTGGCGTCGAGGTTCGAGAGCGGCTCGTCGAAGAGGAACACCGCCGGCTTGCGCACGATGGCCCGGCCGACGGCGACGCGCTGGCGCTGGCCGCCGGAGAGGTCTTTCGGCCTGCGCTCGAGGAGGGGCTCGATGCCGAGGATGGACGCGGCGTCGTCGACGCGGCGGCGCATCTCGTCGCGCGGCACGCCGCGCATGCGCAGGCCGAACTCGAGGTTCTCGCGCGCGGTCATGTGCGGATAGAGGGCGTAGCTCTGGAAGACCATTGCGATGTCGCGGTCCTTCGGCGCGACGTTGTTGACCACGCGGCCACCGATGGCGATCGTGCCGCCGCTGATGTCCTCCAGCCCGGCGACCATGCGCAGCGCCGTCGACTTGCCGCATCCCGACGGACCGACCAGGACCATGAGCTCGTGGTCGTCGATGTGGAGGTTGAGGTTGTCGATGACGGGGACGTCGCCGTAGCGCTTGGCGACGGAGTCGAAGGTGACATCGGCCATGGCCACAGGTTACCCGGAATTTCGACTCCGGGGTTGCCGTTCGACGGTCCGCTCCGGTAGCATTGCCGGCCCGATTTCTGACGAAGGATTCTGAATGCTCAAGATTCGCCTGCGCCGTGGCGGCGCGACCCATGCTCCGTTCTACCGCATCGTCGTCTCCGACTCGCTGAAGACGCCGAGCGCGGCCACGGTGGAGCAGATCGGCCACTACGACCCGAAGAAGAACCCCGCCGACATCAAGATCGACACCGCGCGCGTCGACTACTGGGTCAGCAAGGGCGCCCAGCTCTCGCCGACCGTGAAGTCGCTGCTCAAGAAGCTTCCCAAGGCGTCGTAACGACTCCCGTGAAGGAGCTCATCGAGTTTCTCGCCAAATCGCTCGTCGATGAGCCGGACGAGGTGGACGTCCGCACCCGCAACCGCGAAGGAGCCACGCTGATCGAGCTGATGGTCGCCGAGAACGACCTCGGCAAGGTCATCGGCCGCCAGGGCCGCACCGCCCGGGCCATGCGCACGCTGCTGGCCACCGCCGGAAACAAGCAGCGGCGGCGGTACATCCTCGATATATTGGATTAGGTCGCAGGGCGCAGGGGGCGGGGCGCAGGTGGTTGCCCTGCTGGCCGCGCGACCACTGGCCCAGACGCGTGCCGTCAGCAAGACAACGACCTGCGCCCTGCCCCCTGCGCCCTGCCCCCTTTTTATGTTCGCCCTCGGCATCATTCGCAAACCCCACGGTGTTCGCGGCGAGGCCAGCGTCGAGCCGTGGACGAACGCGGCCGAGCGCTTCGAGGAGTTGAAGCGCGTGACGCTCGTCTCGCCCGACGAAACATCGACGCGTCCCGCCACGATCGCCTCGGCGCGCGTGCACGGCGGGCGCGTGCTCGTGGCCTTCGAGGGCATCGACTCGCCGGAGGCGATGCGCGAGCTCGCGAACTGGACGATCGAGATCCCGGACGAAGAGGCCCACCCACCCGACGAAGGCGAGTACTTCCTGCACGATCTCGTTGGCATGCAACTCGTCGACGCCGAGGGGAAGCCGCGCGGCGAGGTCATCGACGCCTACGAGGGCGGCGGGGGCGTGCTGCTGAACGTCCGCAACGGCGCCGCCGAGTTCGAGGTGCCGTTCGCCGCGGACATCTGTACGTCGATCGACGTCGGCGCGAAGCGCATCGTCGTCGACCTCCCCGAGGGGCTCGATGAGATTTGACTTCGTCACCATCTTCCCGCGGATGTTCGATCCGCTGCTGGCCGAAGGCGTCATCGGCCGCGGCATCAAGCAGGGACTGCTCGACGTCCGCGTGCACGACCTGCGCGACTTCACCAGCGATAAGCACCGCTCCACCGATGACGAGGCCTACGGCGGCGGGCCGGGCATGGTCATGCTCGCCGAGCCGGTGCTGCGCGCGGCCGAGGCCATCGGCGGCGGGCACACGATCCTGACGTCGCCGCAGGGGCGGCGCTTCGATCAAAGCGTGGCCAAAGAGCTCGCGGACAAGCAGTGGCTCGTCTTCCTCTGCGGGCGCTACGAGGGCTTCGACCACCGCGTGCACGAGGCCCTGCAGCCGGACGAGATCTCCGTCGGCGACTTCGTCGTCTCCGGCGGCGAGCTGCCGGCCATGCTGATCGCCGACGCCGTCGGCAGGATGGTCGAGGGCGTCGTCGGCAACAGCGGCTCGGTCGAGGAGGACTCGTTTTTCCGCGGCCTGCTGGACTATCCGCACTACACGCGCCCCGAGGAGCTGCGGGGGATGCGGGTGCCGGACATCTTGCTGTCGGGGCACCACGAGAAGATTCGGAGGTGGAGGAAGGAGATGGCGCTAATGGCGACGTTGGCGAAGCGGCCGGATTTGTTGGAGACGGCGGAGCTGGACGACGAGGCGCGGGAAATTTTGAAGCGGCTTCGGGGTTCTACGCTATCCTGACACCTTTTGTTTGAGGTCGAGCCATGCCAGAAATCATGAAACTCGTCGAGTCGCGTGAATCGCGCACCGACATCCCCAACTTCGCGCCGGGCGACACCGTCAAGGTCCACGTCAAGGTCAAGGAAGGCGACAAAGAGCGCATCCAGATCTTCCAGGGCGTGGTCATCTCCCGCAAGGGGGGCGGCACGCGCCAGATGTTCACCGTGCGCAAGGTCTCCGGCGGCATCGGGGTGGAGCGCATGTTCCCGCTGTATTCTCCGACGATCGATAAGATCGAGGTGGAACGCCATGGCCGGGTCCGTCGCGCGAAGCTCTATTACCTCCGGGATCTCCGGGGCAAAGCGGCGCGCATCGAAGAGCGTCGCAAAGGCTGAGAAGGTCTACAACCGGCTCTTCGCGGAGCTGGCGCGCGTCGCGGAGCTCTCCGCCGTCGAGCGCCGGCTTCGCGATTTTGGTTTTCGGGCCATCGCCGGAACGGACGAGGTCGGCCGCGGCTGCCTGGCCGGCCCGGTCGTCGCCGGCTGCGTCATCCTCGACGCCGAGCCCACCCTCCTCCGCGTCAACGACTCCAAGCTCCTCCTCGACTTCGAGCACCGCATGGCCGTCTGCCGCCATGTCCTCGACCGCGCCCGGGCCGTCGCCGTCGGCGTCGTCGAGCCGGCCACCATCGACCGCATCAACATCCTCCAGGCCAGCAAGCTGGCCATGCAGACTGCCGTCGAGAACCTTCCCGTCCGGCCCGACGTCCTCCTCCTCGACGCCGTGACGCTCGAGCGCGTCGAGATGCCCCAGGTCCCGCTCATCGAGGGCGACCGCAGAAGCGTCTCCATTGCAGCGGCTTCCGTGGTGGCGAAGGTCTACCGCGATCTGCTGATGGAGTCGTATCATGACCTCTACCCCGTCTACGACTTCGCGCACAATCGGGGATACGCGACCGAGGGGCATCAGGCCGCCCTGAAGCTCTACGGTCCGAGTCCGATTCACCGGAAGTCGTTCGAAGGGGTCGACGAGCCCATGCTGCTGTTCGCCGAAGAAGACGGAGCCAATGGCGGTTCAACGCGATAAGGTCATCGCCAGCGCGGAAAAACTGGTCGCGAAGGGGAAAATCGAGCCGGCGATCAAGGAATACGAGCGCCTTCTCGACGACAACCCCAACGACGTCAACACCCTGAATCGCATCGGCGACCTCTGGGTGCGCATCAACCGCAACGACGAGGCGGTCAAAGTCTTCTCCAAGATCGCCGACCACTACTCGAAAGACGGCTTCTTCCTCAAAGCGATCGCCATCTACAAGAAGATCAACAAGCTCGATCCTTCGAAGCTCGACATCTACGCCAAGCTCGCCGACCTCTACGCCAAGCAGGGGCTGGCCATGGAGGCCAAGAGCCAGTACCAGGTCCTGGCCGACTACTACCTCAAGCACGGCGACCCCGCGAACGCCCTGGCCATCTACAAGAAAATCTCCGAGCTCGATCCGAACTCGATCAACGTCCACGTCAAGCTCGCCGACCTCTACTCGCAGAACAACCGCACCGCCGACGCGCTCAAGGAGTACGACCGCGTCGGACGGATGCTGCTCAAGCGGGGCATGCTCGACGAGGCCGTGCAGGTCTTCAAGAAGGCCCTGAAGATCGACGCCTCCAACCTCGAGCTCGTGGAGTCGCTCGTGACCGCGCTGCTGGAGGCGAAGGACTTCGACAACGCCTTCCAGATCGTGCAGACGTCGCTGGAGTCGAACGCGAACAACGCGCGCCTCCTGGCGCTGATGGGGCGGATCAGCCTGGCCCGCGGCGACGCGGCGGGGGCGCGGTCGTCGCTGGAAAAAGCGCTGGCCGCCGATCCGAACGAGCCGGCCGTGCGCGAGTCTCTCGCCGAGCTCTATCTCCGCCAGAACGACGCCGACGGCGCGCTGGAGATGCTGGCGCCACTGACGGAGAAGGCCCTGCAGCGCGGCGAGCGCGGCGCGGCCGTGGAGATGCTGAACCGCATTCTCCGCGTCGACGGCGGGCACACGCCGACGCTCGAGCGCCTCGTGGCCGTCTACGGGCGGCTGAACGAGGAGACGAACATCCTCTCTTCGATGAGCAGCCTCGCCGAGGCCCACGTGGCCAAGGGGCAGTTCGACCAGGCCGCGAAGGTGCTGGACAAGCTGATCCAGCGCGAGCCGCAAAACGCTCAGCACCGCACGAAGCTGCAGTTCGTGAAGTCGCAGATGGGCGGTGTCGACACGCTGCCGCAGCGCCCGAAGGCGCCGACGCCGCCGGCGCCGCTGCCGGCCATCGAGCTGGAGATCGAGGAGCCGGTGCCGGCGTTCGAGGAGCCGTCGCTCTCGATCGACTTCGACGAGACGCCTGCCATCGAGCTCGACCTCGGCTCGTTCGCCGAGCCGGCGCCGTCGACGCCCGCCGCGCAGTCCCCGCCGCCCCGCATCGAGCCGGAGCTCGAGCTGGGCGAGGAGATGCCGGAGGAGAGCAGCGAGGATCTCGACTTCATCACCGAGCACCTCACCGAGGCCGAGGTCTTCGCCAAGTACGGCCTGGCGGAGAAGGCCGCCGAGCATTTGCGCTCCGTCATCGAGCGCGCGCCGAAGCATCTGGCCGCGCACGACAAGCTGTTCCGCGTGCTGCTCGAGGAGGGCGACGTCGCCGCCGCGCGCGCCGCGGCGACGCAGTACATCGCACTGCTCGAGGAGCGCGGCGACGACGATACAGCCGCCGCCGTGCGCGGCGAGTTCAGCGTGCGCGGACACGCGCTCGCGGCAGCGGAGCCGACGCGTCCGATCGCCGTGATGCGTGAGCCGACGCCCGCGCCGATCCCCGCTCCCGTCGAGGAAGAGATCAGCTTCGATCTCGACTCCGGCTCGCTCGACTTCGACCTCGGCGCGCCCGCCGTGCCCGAGCTCAACGTCGCCGAGGAGCCGGAGATGCTCGTGGCCGAGGAGGTCGTCGACGAGGTCGCCTTCGATCTGCCGACGGCGGAAGAGATCACGCTCGACGAGGCCCCGATCACCTTCGAGGAGCCCGAGCCGGAGCCGGTCATGGAGGCGCCGCCGTCGTTCGAGGACGCCTTCTCGTTCGAGCCGCAGGCGCCGACGGCCGAAGAGGTCGGCGAAGTCGACTTCTACATCGAGC